>NZ_JACJEM010000093.1:0-9805 GCF_014164085.1 Pseudoalteromonas sp. SG45-5
CAGCGCCTATGTAGTGTGGTTATTCCCCATAAATAGGCGATAACGCAGCATCAATGCCAAACAGGCGCTGCCCAAAGGGTTCTTCCTAGGGGCTATTTACTCTTTGTTGCTCGGTTTTTACTTAGACCACTAGGTTGTAAACCTCGCGCCGCGATTAAACAGCCCCTAGTTTGAACAAATTTTAATCCGCAAAGATCAACAGACCCTAGTAGTTTGTATTTAGAGTTTGCAAACTATTACCAATCAAATCTAATGGAATTCGCTTTAATTTTAATGCGCAATATAACAATGCTTAGCAGGATGTTTATTATTCACGAGTTTTTGCTATTTTAGCTGCAAAAATGAAGTGCGATTATTTTATATTTGTTACTGACGGTATAAAGTTAACCAAAGTAAAGAGAAGAACTATGCAAAGAGTATTAGTGGTTGAAGACAGTAAAGTAGTACAGCAGGTTTTACGCCACTTAACTGCCCAGTACCTTGATGTCGCTATTGATTTTGCTTGGTCTTTAGCTGAATGTAAAAGCTATGTAGAAAAATATGATTATTCACTCGCTTTAGTTGATTTGACCCTACCAGATGCGCCTCATGGTGAAGTTGCGCAGTACACCTTGACTAAAAAAATCCCCACAGTTGTACTTACGTCTAAAATTGACGAATACAAACGCCAGCAAATGCTTGAACTTGGTGTTGTTGATTACGTAATTAAGGATAATCGTGATTCTTATCATTATGCCGTAAAGCTTGTGGCGCAATTGCTAAGAAACCAAGGGTGCAAAGCGCTTATTGCCGATGATTCAATGCTGAGCCGCTCATTAATGAAGCAAATGTTAGAAAAACAATTGTTTGATGTAACCGTAGCTAATGATGGCCAAGAAGCGCTTAATCTATTAAAAGCGGATCCAGAGATAAAGTTGTTAATGACTGACTATGCTATGCCTGTAATGGATGGCTTTGAACTTGTTAAAGCGGTTCGTCATTTTAGAGGCCGTGATGATTTAGCTATTATTGGTTTGTCAGGTGCGGGCAAGCATGGTTTATCAGCGCGATTTATTAAATATGGCGCAAACGACTTTTTGACTAAACCGTTTATGAATGAAGAGTTCCACTGTCGAGTATTGCAAACAATGGAGCAGCTTTCATTAATTGCAGATATAAAAGAAAGTGCCTTTAGAGATGATTTAACGGGTTTGTATAATCGCCGTTATTTTTATCAATATGCGGAAAAGCTATTAAAAAATAGAAATCAAAATAATACGCTCGCTTTACTTGATGTTGATCTTTTTAAAAATATTAATGACAAATTTGGTCATGAAGGTGGAGATCAGGCGTTAAAACAAGTCGGTTCACTTATTCGTTCTACGTTCTCTAACTTTATAGTTGCGCGAGTAGGCGGTGAGGAGTTTGCAATTATTTTACCTGAAATCGAACTAACAAAGGGCAGAGAATATTTAGAAGCATTTAGAAAAAAAATGGCGAGTTATGATTTTTCTATCAGTGACAAGTCTTGCACTATCACTATAAGCATTGGTTTAGCTGAGTTTCAAAATACCAGTTTAACTGATGCTATGCGAACGGCCGACAGTGCTTTGTATAAAGCTAAAAACAAAGGTCGTAATTGTATCGCATAATATCTAGTTAGCTTTTTAGTGCGAGGTTAGTTTACGCACCAATGTAGCTACATTGTTAATATAACGCACCTAAATGGTGCGTTTTTTTTGGTTTTATTTTTATTTTTATCTTTAAGTTATTGTTTAAATTAAATATAAAATACTGGCATAAAGGTTGGATTGTATTAGTCAACAGGATAACAATAAAGAGTCCGAGGGGGCCGCTATGAAAATGATTAGTGCAATTATAAAACCATTTAAATTAGATGATGTGCGTGAAGCACTTGCTGATTTAGGAATTGAAGGAATGACTGTCGTTGATGTAAAAGGCTTTGGGCGTCAACGAGGTCATACAGAGTTATACCGAGGTGCAGAGTATCAAGTTGATTTTATTCCTAAAATTAAACTTGAAATTGCAACTCGAACTGAAAACTGCCAGCGTGTTGTAGAGGCAATTACTAAAATCGCATCAACAGGTAAGATCGGTGATGGCAAGATTTTTGTATACGACTTAGATCAAATTGTTCGTATTCGTACTGGCGAACTTGACGAAGAAGCGATTTAAGGAGGCATCATGGAAAATACAATAATAGAATTAAAATTCTCACTCGATACCTTCTATTTTTTAATATCAGGTATATTAGTAATGTGGATGGCAGCAGGTTTTGCGATGTTAGAGGCGGGTTTAGTTCGCTCTAAAAACACCGCTGAAATTTTGACTAAAAATGTCGCGCTCTATTCAATAGCATGTACGATGTTTTTATTAGTTGGCTACAACATTATGTATGTAGACAATATTGAAGGCGGTTTAATTCCCTCAATAGGTGCTTTAATTGGTACACAAGCTGCTGATGCAAATCATTCTTTAGAGTCTGATTTTTTCTTTCAAGTCGTTTTTGTTGCAACTGCGATGTCGATTGTGTCAGGTGCTGTTGCTGAACGTATGAAACTATGGGCCTTTTTAGCATTTGCTGTTGTTCTGACTGGCTTTATTTACCCTGTTGAAGGTTATTGGACATGGGGCGGTGGTTTTTTATCTAAAATGGGCTTTGTTGATTTTGCAGGCTCTGCAATCGTGCATGGCGCAGGTGCTGCCGCCGCACTAGCAGGTGTTTTAATTCTGGGAGCTCGTAAGGGGAAATACGGTAAAAATGGTGAAATATACCCAATTCCAGGTTCAAACTTGCCCCTTGCTACACTCGGTACGTTTATTCTATGGATGGGCTGGTTTGGCTTTAATGGTGGTTCTCAATTACTGCTTTCAGATAAAGAAAATGCAACAGCGGTAGGTCAAATATTACTAAATACTAATGCCGCAGCTGCAATGGGAGCTATTGCTGCGCTGTTTGTGTGTAAAGTACTTTGGGGTAAATCAGATTTAACTATGGTATTAAATGGCGCATTAGCGGGCTTGGTTGTTATCACCGCAGACCCTCTTTCACCATCACCGGTAATGGCTTGCTTATTAGGTTTACTAGGGGGGGCTTTGGTTGTATTTAGTATTGTTGCCCTTGATAAAGTTAAGATTGATGACCCTGTAGGTGCAATCTCTGTGCACGGTGTGTGCGGTGCATTAGGCATTATGTTAGTACCGCTAACCAATGCTGACGCCAGCTATGTTAATCAGTTAATAGGTCTAGTATGCATTCTTGCCTTTGTATTTGTAGCATCATTTATTGTTTGGACTGTGCTTAACAAAGCAATGGGTATACGTGTAACCGAAGAAGAGGAGCTAAACGGGATGGATCAACACGATTGTGGTATTGAAGCCTACCCAGAGTTTGTTTCTGTTCGAAATAGCTAATAGTTTATTTAAATAATAGTGTGTTTACACAAAGCCCTACTTCGGTAGGGCTTTTTTTGTTTCAGGAAGGGTTAACTTTTCGGATGTTAGGGTATATTCAATATGCTAAGCTCACACTCGTGAATAACCTTGGAATAAATTACACTTAAATGGCTGATAATAAAAAAATACCTACCAGTAAACCTGCAACTAAACGTGTGAGTAAACCATCAGGCACGGCAAAGAAAAGAACCTCAAAAACTTCAAAAAGCACTAAAAAAGCAGCAAAAAAAACGCTTCAACGCTCTTTCATGAAAAAAATATGGTCAGTGTTTTGGAAGCTAAGTTTGGCTGTTTTTATTGCCATGGCAATGTATTTTATTTATCTAGATTCAAAAATAACACGTCAATTTGAAGGGAATAAATGGCAACTTCCAGCGCAAGTTTATGCGCGGTCAATGGCATTTTATCCAGGACAATTTTTATCAAGCCAAGAAGTAATATGGGAACTTGAACGTCTAAATTATTCATCAGTTAATAGATTAAGCCGAACAGGGCAGTTTGTTAAAACAGCCAGCAGTATTAAAATTTATCGTCGTGATTTTGAGTTTTACGATGGATTTGAAGCGTCGCATATTATTGAATTGCGTTTTTCAGGGCAAAAAGTCGCAACGATTAAAGATAAGTTTGGCAGGCGCTTAAATAGTGCTCGCTTAGAGCCTGTACAAATAGCCCGTATAGGCAATGATTCTAAACAAGATAGAGAGTTTGTGCCGCTTGATAAATTTCCAGCCATGTTAAAAGACACATTATTAGTGGTTGAGGATCGTAATTTTTATGAGCATCATGGTGTGTCGGTGTTTTCTATTTTACGGGCGCTTTACACTAATATGCGCGCAGGTCGTACTGTTCAAGGCGGTAGTACACTTACCCAGCAACTAGCTAAAAATATTTATTTAACGCGTGAACGTTCTTTAATGCGTAAAATAAATGAGGCCTTTATTGCTCTTATTCTGGATTATCGCTATTCAAAAGATCAAATATTAGAAGCGTATTTAAATGAAGTCTATTTAGGGCAGTCTTATAACCAAGGCGTGCACGGTATGGGGCTCGCTGCAGACTTTTATTTTTCTAAACCCGTTGATGAACTAGAATATGACCAAATTGCTCTGCTGGTGGCAATGGTTAAAGGACCCTCTTATTACAACCCTCGTCGTTACAAAGAGCGCACAATGGAACGTCGAGATCTCGTTCTGCGTCTTATGGTAGAAAATAAACTGCTTAGCACAAAAGAATATCGCGCATCACTTAAACGTCCTATTGATATTGCGCCAATGAAAGCAAGTTTACAAAAATCATACCCAGGCTATTTAGAGCTAGTAAATCGAGAATTAAATAAGCTATTACCAAATAAACAAACGCTTGATGCCGGCGTGAGAGTATTTACTTATTTTGATCTACAAAAACAAACCGCAATGGAAGAGTCGATAAAAAATAGTTTACCGTACTTAGAAAGACGTCCAAAAACAGAAGAATTAGAAACTGCGATGATTTCTGTTAACGTAGAAAAAGGCGGTGTATCTGCGCTTGTTGCTGGCCGTGATGTGCGTTACTCGGGCTTTAATCGTGTTTTAGATACAAAGCGTAATATAGGATCGCTCGTTAAACCCGCAGTGTACTTAACGGCGCTACAATTACCGCATTATAATTTAGCTACACTGCTTGATGATTCACCATTACAGGTGACAAACGAGCAGGGTAATGTGTGGCAACCAGAGAACTTTGATCATCAATACCGTGGTGCAATCCCACTTTATAAAGCATTTAGTAATAGTATTAATATTCCAGCGGTTAATTTAGGGCTTGATGTCGGTGTTGACCAAGTGGCAAAGACTTTAAAAGGGCTAGGTGCGACGGGGAGAATAGATGAATACCCATCGCTACTTTTAGGTGCTATTGAAATGTCTAGTTATGAAGTTGCCCAATTATATACAACGATAGCTGCAGATGGCGAATACAGACAACTTACTGCAATATCGGCCCTTACCGATTCTGTAGGCAAAGTGCTTTATAAGCATATCGTAAAGCCAGAATCCAGATTTGATAAAGACGCGATTTACATGACTAAGTACGCAATGAAGCGTGTAACTAAAGACGGTACTGCTAAACGCTTAAATTTACATTTTCCGTCAATTCAACTGGCAGGTAAAACGGGAACCAGTAATGATTTGCGTGATAGCTGGTTCGCAGGGTTTGATCAAAACACGGTAACGGTAGCTTGGCTTGGTCGAGACGATAATAAAAGTACGGGACTAACTGGCAGTGTTGGGGCGCTAGAAACGTATATTCGCTATTTAAAACCACTTAATCCCCAAGCCATTGCCGATACACGGCCAGCATCAATTCGCTGGGCGTTTGTTAACGAGCAAACAGGAAAACAAGCCCCACCAGGCTGCGGAAAAGTAATTCAATTACCTTTGAGAGCCAGTGAGTTTGAACCTAGACCAAGTTGTTTTCGTTAGAAGAGTAAGATTCGATTCTTTAGCAAACCTTATACAATTTGAGTTTGTATTTCTTGTTCTTGTTTATTTATATATTTAATAAGTGATTGACTAACGCACTTGTTTTTAGTGGTTGTAGCCACTATAGAAACGAAATTGTATGCTTTACATGTTTTTCGTTATATTTTGTTTAATGTTCCTTGATTTTATTGTTATATATGTTTACAAAATAATTTTATTTGTTAATGTTTAGGTTCTCTTATTTGAGAGTGAAAATAATTATAAATTTAACAGGGATAAGAATATGAAAAGTATATTCAGAAAAAGTATTACTGCATTAGCTGTATCAGCTTCATTAGGTTTAGCTTTACCTGCTGTTGCGTCAGATGTAGTCGGTTCAATTAATAATATTACAAGTTCAGGTAGCTACACTGTCAAAGTGAAAAACCCTGCCACTGGGTTAGAACGTACGCTTTCTGTATCAGATGATGGTTCTTTTCGTTTTGCATCTTTACCTTCAGGTAGTTACCAAATTCAAATACTAAAAGGTAACTCTGTTGTTGCTGAAGACAATGTTCGTGTTTCTTTAGGTGCTAACGCAAGAGCTAATTTTGATTTAGCGCAACTTAATGGATCTGGTCCAGAAGTTATCCAAGTCTTAGGTGCACGAATTTCCTCCATTGATTTATCAACAGCTGACTCAGGGTTAGTAATTACAGATGCTGAAATAGATAGAATGCCAATCAATAGAGATTTAACGTCTGTTGCTTTACTTGCACCTGGTGCTGTGAAAGGTGACAGTGCGTTTGGGAATACAGCTTCTTTTGGTGGCTCATCAGTAGCTGAAAATGCTTGTTACATAAATGGTTTAGAAGTTACAAATACTCGCCAAGGTCTTGGTTGTGGTGAAGTCCCATTTGAATTTTATGACCAATTTCAAGTAAAAACAGGTGGTTATTCAGCTAAGTTTGGTAGAGCTACTGGTGGTACTATTAACACCACTACTAAAAGCGGTACGAATGAGTGGGAATTCTCTGCGGTGGTGCAATATCAACCAGATTCTCTACAAGAAGAAGGCAATATTTCACGTGGTAATAATGGTGCCGGCCAAATTTTTAGAGATGAAAGCCATGATAGCGATAATAAAGCAGATATTACGTTAGCGGTAGGTGGTCCATTAATCGAAGATACATTATTCTTCTATGGTTTAGTTAATCCTCGCGATACAGAGTCTACATACACATGGGGTGGAGATGAATTCTCTGCAAATGATCAGTATCGTACAGAGTCAGCGTCTGGCGGCGATAACTTGTTTTGGGGTGGTAAACTAGATTGGGTTATTACTGAAAATCATAGTTTAAGCTACTTTGCTTATTCGAATCGTCGTGATATTGAGCGTTCGGTTTATGAATATAGCAATGGTGTTATTGGCGATCGCAAAGATGGTGCTTTACTCAAGCGAGGCGGTGAAGCGCAAAGCTTAAGTTATACTGGTATCCTTACTGAAGACCTTGTTGTTACTGCGATGGTTGGTAATATTAAAACTGAGTATGAAACACAATCAGAAAACTTAGTATGTCCTTCTATTACAGACTCTCGCGGTACATCTAGCCCGATAAAGGGCTGTGGAGCTGGTGGGAGCTTCGGTGCTAATAATGACGAAAACACACAATACCGCTTAGATATAGAGTATGTATGGGGCGATCATGAATTTAGTTTTGGGGTTGATTATCAAGAACGCGAATCTGAGCGTATAGATCGTCCAATTGGTGGTCACAGCTATGATTATAAAACGCTTGCTGATAATGGTACCTTCCAAGCAGATAACGGTGCATTAACTAACAATACAGGTAATGTATTACAATATGTTGAAGACCGAGTTTTTGATGGTGGTGGTAGTTTTAGATCTGAATTAACGGCATACTACATTGAAGATAACTGGCGCGTAACAGATGACTTTGCTGTTACTGTAGGGCTACGCATTGATGAATTTGATAGCTGGGGAACAACTGATAAACTACTAACTAGTTTCAAAACTGATGTAGCACCGCGCTTAGGCTTTACTTGGGATCCAACAAGTACAGGCGATACTAAAGTTTATGGTACTTACGGTCGTTACTACCTACCAGTTGCTAATAATACTATTTTCCGTGCAGCTTCTGGTGTAAGTGACATCACAACCGCTTATACGTATACCGGAGTTGACAGTACAACAGGCGCTCCAACGGGTCTTTCTCCTTTAGCCGATACTATCGGTTCTGGGGGTCTTGCTAACTCTCAGCAAGTAAGTGGTGTACCTGTTATTCCTGAAAAAGATATTTTTCAAGCGCAAGAAGCAGACCCTTTCTCTAAAGATGAGTATATTTTAGGTGTTCAACAGGCACTTAACGATGAGTACACTGTTGGTGTAAAAGGCGTATATCGTGAAGTTGCGACAGCACTCGATGACTACTGTGGTCGTTATGCATACCCATTTTGTGTAATGATTAATCCAGGCTCTTCATCTAGCTGGTATAAAGATGGTGTGTATTGGAACGGTACAAGCAATGATCCGACTACTGAAGTAAACGATGGTATACCAGATGCAAATTCACTAACTACTTATTCAGCTGAAACTATAGGCTTACCGAAGGCTAATAATGAATATACAGCAGTGGAATTTAGCTTAGATTATAAAGCCGATACTATTCGTTATCAGTTTGGTTATACTTGGGCTCGCAGTGTGGGTAACTTCGAAGGTGCGGTTAAATCTGATATCGGTCAAGCTGATGCGGGTATAACACAAGACTTTGACTTCCCAGCTGTAATGGATGGTTCACAAGGTTATCAACCAAATGATCGTCGTCATACGTTCAAATTCTTTGGTAGCTGGGAGCCTGTGGAGAATCTAACTGTTGGTTGGAACGCAACTCTACAAAGTGGTCGCCCTAAGAGTTTGTTTGGTCAAGGTTACCCATCTACAGATCCAAACCTGAATGGTGGTTGGGGTGATAAATTCTATATTTATACTAACAATTGCCCTGATACAAATGGTAATGGAGAGTGTGAACAAGACGAAAAAATCTATGAGAAACATGATCGTGGTACTAATGGACGTACACCATGGGTGTTTAACTTAGACTTATCAGCTGCTTACGACTTTACTGTATCGGATATTGATATGCGTGCTTCAATTAATATTTTCAATATACTGAATACGCAATCAGAGTATTCAATAAATGAACACTATGAACAAAGTGAAGGCGTTGTAAATGCTTATCATGATGCGGCATATTCTTGGCAGACCCCACGTTTTGTTCGTTTAGGCTTTGAAGCTCGCTTCTAATATAGCGCGCTCTAAAAGCGAACAGATTAAATAAACTATCGTCATTATATTGTCGAGAAGTTAATGGTTAAAATCTGTTAGATAATTAAACAAATCGTTAACAATCCGTAATTAGTCCTCTAATTGCGGATTTTTTAATTTTAATGATGTGTAAGATTTTTTTACCATTTAATACCACATTAGCTGATACTATTTTTATTAAAATATACCGTTACGGTGAATTAAATAATTTCATTTCCTGTAATTTGAAGCTTTTAAATGGGAGTTTATTCAATTTAGGGGAGGGGTAGTCGTGGCGTGAAATTTAAAATCTAGGGGGTCGGTAACTGCTCCTGAGTTACTTTGGCTGCTTATACCAATTGCCTTATGTTAGCGATTTATTATAGCGAAAAGAAAATAGCTCAATAACAAGACTAAAATTATGGCATATAGTTGTTCTATATAAATAATTTTTAACGTAGCTAGGGGCTGTTGATCTTTCACATTGGTAGCCAAATCATTGCACATGCCAGCGCTAACATACTCTCAAACTGTAATTTCAATTTATCGTACCTTGTCGCTATAGCACGGAAGTGCTTTAGCCTTG
>NZ_JACJEM010000094.1:0-9598 GCF_014164085.1 Pseudoalteromonas sp. SG45-5
TTATCTTCAATTGGGTATATTTCACCAGCTCAATATGAAACAGACTACTATGATAATTTAAACGAGTCAGGTAAAGTGGCCTGACTTAAACAAACTGGTCTCCGATGAACTCGGGGCGATTCATTTTGGCTTTTCGGCAACTAGGTAATTAAATAACAGTACACTAAATGGAATACATGTTAACCACTTATACGGAACCAAATAAAAAATTAAAAAAGTAATATAATAAAAAACAACAAAAATAGAATCCGTATTTCCTATATTTAGCCAACGAATAAAGACGGGGATTTTTGTTAATAACTGAAATACATAACTTAAGCAGGCATCAAAAAAAGTGATGGAAATCCCCATATCAAACACACTACTAAGAAGTGTGATAATAATTAAACTGGGCATAACAATTAAAGAAAGAAGTGGAATAGCAATTAAGTTAAGCACTAAACCTGCCAAACTAACACCATGGAAAAAGTATAGCGAAAGTGGTAACAAACCTAAAAACAAGGCCAGCTGTACCAGCCCTAGCGATGCTATTTTATAGAAAAAGGATGTATTTGAAATGGGTATTTTACGCACGACTAAAAATATAATAGCCACGGCGGTAAATGAAAAATACAGTCCTGCGTTTAATACATTAAAAGGATTTATTATAAGCAAAATAACAAGAGCAAATAAAATACTGCGCCAACGCAATGGCTGTTTTGCTAAATAATAGAGTACTAAATAGCACCCGAGCATAATTAACGCACGTGTAGCTGACACTAAAAAATCACTTAGATAAACATAAATAAATGCAGCAAAGAAGCCTACTGCACTGTAAATAACAGAAAGGTTTTTCGTTTGGTCACTAACGTATTTGATATGTTTAAATAAGCTGCGTACAGCTAGATAACCAAAACCAAATATTAAGCCTATGTGTAATCCTGATATCGCCAATAAATGACTCAATCCCAGAGATTGCATTAATTGCTTATCACTAAAATCCATTAACGATTTGTCGCCAGTCAACAGCGCATAATACAACCATTGTAGAGTTGTATTACTATAAACACCCTTTATAAATTTCCTGTAATTTATAATCGTACTTTGTTTTTCGTTATTTGTGATCACTAACTCTTTATTTAGTACTTTCCCTTTAAAAAATATCCGCTGTGTAAAAGCGTAGCGCTCGTTATCGAACACATGGAAGTTCTTTGTACTACGAAAAGGCTTTAAATTAATTGAGGCACTAAAAGTGTCACCAATTAGCAAGGTTTGACTTGAGTTTACACTCAACATAGCGCTTGGGGCTCTAAAGTGAGCGTAGCTGTCATCATTGAATTTTATAATTTTTGCTTTTATATATTGCGGCTGTTTACTTGAAATTATACTTTCGATAATCAACTCAGCAGAATGTGCATACTTTTCGTCCGCTTTTGGGATCTCAAAATTATGAAAAGTATAAAAATACACTGCAATCCAACAAATAGCGCAAATAAAGCCTAACAATACATTTAAAAACGGCTTAAAATAAACACTCACAATAACTATTGAAATTGTGAGTACTGTAAATTCGAGAGTTTGGTAATAAAATACGGTTGCGATACAGCCAATTACAAACCCAAGACTTATCCACACTGATGTAAATGGTTGCTTTAAATGGCTAAAAAAACGATTCAAAGATTTTTACCTGATCCAAATAAAATTAGACATCATAAATCTTTGAGAATTTTTGGGCATCTTTTACAAGATGCAAATCTTTGGCACTTAAATAGACGCTCCGCTCGTGGTGCATTTGCTGTTGGGCTGTTTTTTGCATTCATCCCTGTTCCTTTTCAGATGGTTTTAGCCGCAGCTGGTGCAATTGTATTTAGAGTTAATTTACCGATCTCTGTTGCGTTAGTATGGTTAACAAATCCCCTAACTATGCCCCCTATCTTTTATGGCTCATACCTAGTCGGCACTTTATTATTAAATCAGCCAGAACAGCATTTTGTTTTTGAAGCAAGTTGGGCTTGGTTTTTAGAAAGCATTGAGACTATTGGGCCCGCTTTTTTGCTTGGCTCTTTAGTATGTGCTTCTATCGCCTCTATTATTGGTTACTTTGGTATTGATATTATCTGGCGCCGCACTGTTTTAAAAGCCTGGTCTGCTCGAAATTAAAATGCATTAATGAGCTAATTTTTAACCAATACTATTGTTATTAGCATAGTACACATTCTGATTATGGAGCACAGCTTAGGCAAATAACGCTTTGCTAATGGATTTTTGTTCTCTATGAGGCTGAGCTATTTGCAATAATGAGTTTATGTTCGTGTACTTTCTAATTACCTCTAGGAAGACACATGACTGTTCTGCAAAAGCTCTATTACGCTATTATTTGACCGAACTCTATTTAAGCTATTCTCAGTGCAAACTCAACGTAGTTAGCATTAAAAAACAGCTTCTTCAGATTAATTTGTTATCCAAGACACTGGTTATCTCCTCACTTCATTTTTTAAATCGTTTGGTTAAAGACCACTTTTAAGTAATATAAAGCTAAATGCCATAGAAGCTACTTTCATTAGAGTGCTTGATAAGTTGTGTCGTACAATGAAGAGGATTAAAGCGGGGTATATAATTAACAGGCTTTGAACTAATGCGCTGCGCATACACAAAGCCTATCAACTAAAAACTAACTAGCTAAACGAGTTACTCGCCAGACTCTTCTGGGCGATGTTGTTTTTGCACGCCTGTTAAAAATAAACGTAATATTTGGTCATTACAAACACGGTAATGTTTGTTATCTACTTTACGAGAAAACGCACTTAGTTCATGCTTGCTTAGATCAAAATCAACAAGTGCAAGCGTTGCTATCACATCTTCTGCTTTCATATTTAAAGCAATACGTAGCTTCATAAAGATAATATTGTTGTTTAGCTTTTTCTCGGGCTCTGGTTGCTCACCTTCGCGTTTGCCACGTTGGGTATTAATAAACCCATTTAAAAAGCTAGCAAACTCAGTATCACTTATTGGGGTAAAAGCCTCTTCACCTTCTTTAGTTAACCATGCAATTACTTGCTCTTTGGTGACCGTATGCTCTGCTGATGCAAAAACATTGACCATAGCAGTATCAGTTAAGTTAAAAGTGTAGCGAATGCGGCGTAAAATATCGTTATTAGTCAAAGTAAATCCCAAAGTGAGGTATAGCAACCAAGCAGTTATTGCTTAATTTTAAATAAGCGCCTAGTTTAACAGATTTACTATTACCACCCTATTAATTTTTATTTAAGCTGTTAGCTTAGTTACCAAGCACTTTGGCAGGATCGACGCGCGTTGCTTGCCATGCAGGATAAATAGTGGCAAGTATCGCCAGCACAAACGTAACAATCACTGTAATACCAATGTCTTCAAGTACTAATTTACTTGGTAAAAACTCTATAAAATAAACGCCTTCAAGGGGGTTTTCACCAAATAATTGGCTTATCCAAGTAAATAGCTCACTTATATTAAGCGCTAATACCACCCCAATTAGTGTTCCTAGTGCCACGCCTACAAATGCTTGCATTAAGCCCTGTAATACAAAGGTTGCTAAAATAGTACTGTCTTTAGCACCCATGGTTTTTAAAATTGCAATATTGCCTTGTTTTTCACGCACTTCCATCACTAAAGAGGACACAATATTAAAACTTGCCACAGCAATAATTAAAAATACCACAATATAAACAATGGTACGTACCATTTGAATATCTTGATACAGGCTGCCTTGCGTTCTAAACCAACTAGAAATATACACGTAGTCGTCAATCGTTTGACCCACTTTTAACGCTATTTGATGCGCCGAAAACACATCATCAACACTTAATCGCAGCCCCGTAACTTGGCTTGCGTCGTAGCCTAATGCCAGCTGCGCTTTGCTGAGATGTATAAACGCAGCTGTACTATCAATCGGGCCACCCATTTCTATAACACCCACAAGATTAAGTGTTACGCGTTTAGGTGCTAATAATGACTGACCCTTTTGGCTTATTTGCGGAATAAGCAACGTAATGTTATCGCCGACTTTAGCATTTAACTGTTTTACTATTTGCTTACCTAAAATTACATCATCAAGGCCTAACTGGCTTACTAGTTTGCCATCTGTAAATTGGTTTACTGCCGATACATTACTCTCTAGCGATGGCTCAACACCGCGAATTTCCACTGCTTTTAGTTGGCTTTTATATTGCGCCATACCGTTTACAGCAATAAATGGGGCAGCCCCTGTTACGTGGGGTTGTGATTGTAAGCTATCCACCTTTTGCGACCAATTTGCAATAGGCCTACTTGGCGCTACATATTCAACTTGTGGCACAACACTCAATAACCTGTGCACTAATTGCTGTTCAAAACCGTTTATTACCGACAACGCCACAATTAAAACCGCAACCCCCAATAAAATACCAATAGTCGACGCTTTAGCGATAAAACTTACAAAGCCGTTTTTTTCGTCCTTATGACCTGAATAAGCTCTAAAACGTTTACTTAAAAATGCACTAAGCAACATGCTGCGACTCTTTAATAGCTAGTTTTCCATCGTCTAAATAAGCAATTTTACCTAGCTTATCGGCAAGTTCTAAATCATGTGTGACCACTACAAAACTGGTGTTTAAACTTTTGTTGAGTTCATTAATTAAATCGTAAATTTTAATCGCATTTTGTTTATCTAAATTACCGGTTGGCTCATCGGCAAGCACAAGCGCAGGTTTTGTAACCAGTGCACGTGCAATCGCTACTCGTTGGCGCTCCCCGCCTGAAAGCGCAGACGGTTTATGCGAGCTGCGATGTGCAAGGCCTACTTTCTCTAGCATTTCCAGCGCTTGAGCTTTAGCCTCTTTTGCACTTAGCCCTTTAATTAATAGTGGCATTGCTACATTTTCAACCGCGCTAAATTCCATTAATAAATGATGAAATTGATAGATAAAACCCAAGTTTTGATTTCTAAATGCGGCCTGCTCAGTCCGCGAAAGTTTTGCAACTTCTTGATTTTTAATTTTAGCGACACCTGAACTTGCAGTATCTAAAGTGCCGAGTATATGTAAAAGCGTACTTTTACCTGAGCCAGAGCTCCCCACAATGGCGAGCATTTCACCTTGCTGGAGCGCTAAGTCAACGCCTTTTAATACTTCAACTTGATTGTTGCCGTCTTGATAAACTTTACTTAAATTTTCACAACTAATGACTAAATCATTCATAACGTAATACCTCTGCTGGTTTTACTTTCGCGGCTTTGCGCGCAGGATATAAGGTAGCTAAAAAGCTCATAGCAATACTGGCAGACGCTATTATTACTAAACTCAAAATATCAAATTTTACCGGTAGCTCAATACCCGCAAGTAAGTTCAAGCCCACCAATGCAAGTAACTCATTTATATATAAACTCAATATAACACCTAAAAATGCGCCTATTACGGTACCAATTACGCCGTTATATAAGCCTTGTACCATAAACACTTTTTGTACTTGTGAAGGCGTTAACCCTAACGTTTGTAGTATGGCTACCTCACCTTGTTTTTCGCTTACCATCATGGTCAGTGCCGATACAATATTAAACACAGCGACCAATACAATGAGGGCAAGTAACATCGACATAATCCGTTTCTCCATAGCAACGGCTGCAAATAAAGTCCCCTGACTACTGCGCCAATCACTATAATTGTGACCTTTAAAAACACCTTGGCTTGATTCAATAAATTCATCTAGTGCAAACGGTTCGTGCAATGAAACACTTAAATTTGGGGCGGTGTTTTTATCCAGCTTTAGTATCCGTTGTAGCGAAGGCCCACTGGTAAACGCAAGCGCCATGTCTATTTCAGAGCCAGTTTCGTATATCGCAGCCACTTTAAATAAACGTTGGCTTGGCATTCTCCCAAGGGGTGTATAGGTTGAGGCATTTGGCATAATGACGCGAAGTTTATCACCTACACCAACGCCTAACTTGCGGCTTAGATAACGACTTATAGCAATACTGTAGTTTTTGGTTAATACGGTTTTCCAATCACCTTGCACTATTTTATCGGCAATTTTATACAAAGAGCCGTTATCGTCGTAAAGGCCTTGCAGTAAAACGCCGTGTAAGTCTTTATTGGTTTGTAAAATAGCTTCGCCGTGGCGGTATAGGCTTACATGATCAACATAAGGTGATTGTTCTAGGTCTGCTCTGAGGGTATCCATTTGCGAGCTTGTGTGCGCATCTGATTGCACCTCAACGTGTGGTATAAGGCCAAGCATGTTAGTTTTTAAGCTATTTTCAAACCCATTCATTACGCTACTGACGGTAAATAAGGCGATTAAACCAATCGCAATACCGGCAATAGAAAAAAACGAAATAAACGATATAAACGCATTTCCTTTTGAGGAGCGGCTATATCTAAGCCCTATAAATAAGCTAACCGGTTGAAACATATTATTTTAAACACTTATCCGAAAAGTATTAAATAATAGTAGCACGAAAAAAGTCCTTTTGGGTATGCCGTAAAATGTAAGAAATAATTTAAAAATCTGATACTTGGCTAAATTTCAAGCACTGCAAATTTGAATTTATCTGTAAAGATAAATTATACCAATTGCATTAAATTAGTGATCTATTATAACGATAAGAAAATAGCGCAATAACAAGGCTAAAATTATGATCCATAGTTGTTCTATATAAATAATTTTTAACGTAGTTAGTGAGTTATTTAATACGCTAGAATGATCATGTTTTAAATAAAATTGGTATTAGGCTTAAATCGATTACTTTAGAGGAGGCAAAAGCTTTCTGGGAATGTACAAAACTCCATTTCATCTTTATTTTTCGAAGATTGATCGCAAAAAACAAAAGTTATACTATAACATCATTGATCCAATGACGCTGGATTGTTATAGTATATCACAACATAATAACCGCGAACTTTTATATTCATGACTAAGCTAACACTAATCTCATCAGCTCTTCTTTCTGTTTTATGTTCTCATTCGGCGCTGGCCGCGACTGTAAATGGCAAAGTAATCGATGATAAAAATCAACCAATTAAAAATGCGATTATTCATATACATGGTAAAACGCAAAGCGTAAAAAGTAATGAACTTGGTGAATTTACTATTGAAGTCGATACAGCAAGCCAATTACACATTAGTAAAAACAATTATATTGACTCTCGTATTGCTGTAACTGATTCATCAAATAACCTAAGCGTATCACTAAAACCAACATCCGTAGAAACAGTGGTGGTGTATGCTTCTGCGCTTCATAAGAATAGTTTAGAGATGATTTCTCCAGTCAGTGTTTTATCTGGTGATGAATTAAGAAATAAATCTAAACCCACTCTTGGTGAAACGCTAAAAGGCTTACCTGGCGTTAATGCGAGCTATTTTGGTCCAGTTTCTTCAAGCCCTATTATTCGAGGTTTAGATGGCCCTCGCGTTAAAATCACTCAAAACGGCTTAGATAGCAGTGATGCATCGCGAATTGGCCCTGATCACGCGACATCAAGCGATAGCTTAGCAGCAGAGCAAATTGAAGTGCTACGTGGCCCAAGCACACTACTTTATGGCTCTGGTGCAATTGGTGGCGTTGTCAATGTAGTTGACAACCGTATTCCTACCAGCAGCATGGATACCTTAACAGGGGCTGCTGAGTACAGCCACGACACAGTCTCAAATTCAAATACGGTAGCTGCAAAACTTGAAACCGGTAATGAAGGCTTTAACTTTCATTTTGATGGCACTAAACGTAGCGGCGATGATTATCAAACGCCTACATTTACCATCGCTGATGATGATGGCGATGTTGAAATTGAAAGCTCAGTAGAAAATACTTTTATTGATAGCGAAACACTCAACTTTGGCAGCAGCTATGTTGGAGAGCATTTAACGATTGGTTTATCTTACGGTAGTATTAATACTGATTATGGAATTCCTGGACATGAACACCATCACGAGCATGATCACGAAGGTGAAACAGAAGAAGAGCACGCAGAGCATGGTGATGAAGCTGCTGAAGCTGCTGAAGCGCCAGTCTATGCGCATTTAGAGCAAGATCGCTGGCAAGGCCTTGTAAGCTACGCGCTACATAATAATTGGATCGAAACAATTAACCTGCGTGTTGGTTATACTGATTACTCCCATCAAGAGATTGAAGACGGTGCAGTTGGCACAACATTTACCAATCAAACAACAGAAGCGCGTTTAAATGTAGAACATAAATTTGCTGATTGGCACGGTATGATTGGCTATCACTATAGTGATTCAGACTATAATGCAATTGGTGAAGAAGCCTTTACACCCGCGAGCGTAACCACAACAAACGCGTTATATTTATTAGAAGAACGTGAATTTGGTGATGTAACAGTTGAGCTTGGCGCACGAGTTGAAGATTATAAAATAGAAAGCCAAATTTCAGAGGCCGGACACGGTCATGATCATGATCACGACGAAATTGAAGAAGACCACGATGATGAAGAAACAATCGGTTACAGCAAAAGCTTTACTAATTTAAGTGTCTCTGCTGGTGCTATTTGGCTGTACAAACCTGGCCACAGTATTGCAACCAGTATTTCTCATTCAGAGCGTGCGCCACTCTCTGCAGAGCTATTGTCAAACGGCTTGCACATTGCAACCGGCACTTACGAGCTAGGCCTTGGTTATAACATTGAAGGTAATGAAGCCCATTTTGAACCTGAAAATATTAAGCAAGAAACATCTACAAATCTAGATTTAAGCCTTAGACGTTTTAGTGGAGACTTTGGTTATACCGTTAATTTTTTCTATAACGATATCAAAAACTTTTATTTTCAAGAGAATACCGGTTTAGTTTACGATGAAGAAGACGGTTTAGAATCAGCTATTGGTGCACATGACGATGCTGTTGCGGTTTATCAGTTTACTAGTAAAGACGCTGAGCTTTATGGAATTGAGTTTGACGCACATTACCAAATAACACCAAGCGCTATGGTTAAAGTATTTGGTGACTCAACGCGTGCAAAACTAAGAGATGACGCGGGTAATTTACCCCGTATACCTGCCAACAAATTAGGCTCTGAGTTACAGTATGATTTAGGTGACTTACAACTAACACTAACGGGTACTCATTACTTTGATCAAAACGACGTAACAGCGTTTGAAACACCAACAGATGGTTACACGCTCTTTGATGCTCAAGCAAATTATCAATTAGGTTTAGGCGCTGTAGATGCACAACTTTACATCAATGTGGATAATATTACCGACGAGCTAGGCTTTGTACACAGTTCATTTATTAAAGATAAAGCCCCACTACCTGGTAGAAACTTTCGTTTTGGTATTCGTGGTTATTTTTAATAACTAACCTGAGCTCTGGTTAAGAGATTTACTAACGTATTGAATCATAGTGATATTTAAATTTATTTTCTCTAGCCAGAGATTTTCAGTGAAAACAAGGCGAATTTACGCGTCAATAGCGGGTCTATTGCAAGTAAATTCAACGCAGTTAGCGCTGAAAATAGCTGCTCGAGATAGATTTATACCAATCTGCTTATATATGGGGTCTATTTAACGTTAAGAAAATTACGCTAGAACTAGGCAAAAGTTTTTGTATCTAGTTGTTCTAAATAAAAAATTTTTAACGACGTTATAGTGCAATTTA
>NZ_JACJEM010000095.1:0-7893 GCF_014164085.1 Pseudoalteromonas sp. SG45-5
GTTATGGACTTATAATAATGAACGCCCTAACATGGGCATAGGTGGGATAACACCCATACAAAAACTGGAAAAGTTAAACAACGGAAATTCTACAGATAGCCTCCATTAAAAATGGGGGGATTACCTCTTTACCTCTGGATCACTTGGGTTTTTCCATTTTTCACAACTAATCTTGTTTTTATTCCTTAACCAAACACTTATTAAAGTTGCATCGACAGCATTTTGTAAAAGCTCTCGGATACAGGCAAATTTTGAAGCATAAAGGTTACTTCCTTGTAGTAACTTAATTGCTTGTTCACTATCCAGTTTAAATTGAGGCCTTTCCCCTTCAGACAGTACTTGCTGCTGCCCACTAAGTTTCACCTGTATATTCCCTAAAGTAGGTAATAAACCAAAGCTCCTGCTAGGTGCTATTTCTTGCCAAAGGCTCATTTGCGCCTGAGTTTCTTGCTTTAACCATTCAAACCACTTATAAGATTCAAGGTAACTATCAACACTACTGCACTCTGCCGTAACCTCAATCCTATCTTTGTCTATGCGCAAATGCCTAATAGCAGCATGTTTATCTTCATGAGCCTTACTTAATGATGGTCTGCTATCACCAGCAATCTTTTTCATTACAGGACAAAAACGGTTGTCATCTAAATCCAACAAATCGCCAATTCTTAGCATGCAGGCAACAAATCTTGGGTGGCAATCTTCTTGTCCCAGTCCTGCCTCTTTATAAGGTAAGCCATTTTCACCAACAATCTCTTTAAAATTAGCCCCATGTAATGCACAAATTTGCCCAAGTATTCTGAAAAGCCTCTTAGGGATCAGCTCAGTTCTTGGGGAAGATATACCAGCGGATTCCCAAGGAGTATTTACCGTTTGCTCAGCTCTATTGGCATGTTTTCTTCTGAACCATTCAGCCATTAGCTGTCGGAAATTATCAGTGGCCTCAATGGGCGATCCCATGAATTGAAAGCTATCTATCAGATTTTCATTATTAAAATTTGAGCAAAACTCATTTAAATGATGATTTTTATCTGTAACTATGGAATCAATATAGTGACGAAAATCAGGATCACTAAAAGCTTCTTTTAGGTCATTTTGCGGAACTACCATACCTATATCATGCCAATAAGCAGACTCTAAGATAAGCCATGTATCTGTAGCTGTTAAATTAGCTATATTTTCTTTACCTAAGATTCTTTCGATATTTATTAAAATTTGTTTGCTATGAGATTCATCATGGCGGCTGAAGTGTGGGAAAAGACTACCAATACTCTGTAAAGCTTTTGGGATTATTTTTTGATCAAATCCCCATTGGTTCACTAATAAACTTAAATCGGAATGTTCAGTTCCTTTTGTTTTTAAGTGTTCAATTAATAAATCTGCCACTTTAAATATCCTTCTTATTATGTGATTTAAAGCCTAAAGTTAGGCCTCACTTTCGCTATATACGATAATCAACAACTTAATTTTCAAAAGTTAATAGCTTAAATTACTGCCTCTTATCATGCTTTTTTAACCTAGCCCTAGTTTCTTTTAAGTAATTTATATAAGGATATGAGTCGTCTGCAATCGCTAAAGCAGATTCCATCTTTTCAAGCGCTTGGCGAGTATCACCCTGCATTTCATAGCCATAAGATAAGGCTGAAAACGCATCGACTGATTTTGGGTGGTTTTTTATATTGTACTTAAACACCTCAATAGCACGGGCAAATTGCTTGCTGCCCGTTAAGTTATAACCGAGTGATCTAACAGCGCGATCCGGTGGCGCAATCTGCTCGCCCCATTGTTGAGATAAGTTTTGATAATAAGCATCAATAGAGGCTACATCGTCAGTTAAATCACTTATGGGCATTTGTTTAGGCAAAAATAAGTTGTGGTAGGCATTAAATGAGCCTGCAACGGAAGTCAGGTTATGCGAGACACCATCAAACGCATCACTAAAGAAGCGTAGCTCTCGCACTTTATACGATTGCAGTGATTGCTGTAATTCATCGTACCTTTCGCGCATTATTCCGGCTTCTTCGCCGATATTGATGTAAACATAACTGTTAAGCTCTTTCGTTTTAGCTATAAACGATTTTGTACTTTTTACCGATGCGCCATAGTTCCACCAAACCGCAGGGCTATACGCAATATGCGCTTGGAATAACTCAGGATTTGCCTGCAACGCATATAGCGCAAATACACCACCAGCAGATGCGCCAGCAATCACTTTATAATTATGCGTACGATAATTCTTATTAACTAAAGGAATGAGCTCTTGCTCAAAGAACGTCAAAAACTTTGCCGCGCCGCCCCCTTCACCGACAGGCCCTTGTGGCTCTTTATTCACTGTAGGATAGAAATCTCTGAGTCGATTAGTGCTTTCAATAGCGACAATAATAACCTCGGGCGCACGATTATCATTTTGTAAGCGCTCAATAACAGCACTGGCAAGCGGTATATTACCCGCGCCATCTAAGCGATATATAACAGGATATACCTTGTTTGGCTCAGATTGATAGCTCTTAGGTAACTGAACGACAACTGTGCGTTCTTCGTTTAAAACAGCCGATTTAATAGTGTGCGTGTGCTGGGAGTAATCTGTACTTTGGTGTTTCGTATCCGATTGTGCAAAGACGCTGTGTGAACTAAAAGTAAAAAAACTAACAAAACACAAAGCGGTGAGTAAGCGCATAACCAATCCTTTGATAATAATAACTTACTTAAGTTAACAAAGTTTCAGGAACAAAAAAAGGTGCATAATGCACCTTTTTAACTTTAGCGAATAAATTTCAACCTATTGATTTTACTCAACCGTAACCGATTTAGCTAAGTTACGTGGTTGGTCAACGTCAGTGCCTTTAATTACCGCTACGTAGTACGACAGTAACTGTAATGGCAAGGTATAAACAATTGGCGCAATAATGTCGTCAGTGTGGTTTACGTTGATTACACGCATTGTGTCGTCTGATGCAAAAGCTGAATCTTTATCTGCGAATACGTAAATAATGCCGCCACGTGCGCGTACTTCTTCTACGTTTGATTTAAGCTTTTCTAGCAATTCGTTATTAGGTGCTACAACAATAATTGGCATGTCGGCATCAATAAGCGCTAGTGGGCCATGTTTTAGCTCGCCCGCTGCGTAGGCTTCTGCATGAATGTACGAAATTTCTTTAAGTTTAAGCGCGCCTTCCATTGCAATTGGGTATTGCGAGCCACGACCTAAAAATAATGAATGGTGCTTGTCGGCAAACTCTTCTGCAAGATCTGCAATGCCATCAGCGAGTAGTAATGTTTCTTCTAACTTAGCTGGAAGTACTTTAATTGCATTTACAATTGCGCTTTGATCAAGACCTTTTTCTTGCGCGATAGACGCAGTAAGCATTAACAAACCAACTAATTGCGTAGTAAACGCTTTTGTTGAAGCAACGCCAATTTCAGCGCCCGCTTTGGTCATAAAGGCGAGATCTGATTCACGTACAAGTGATGAACCAGGTACGTTACAAATGGTCATTGAAGCCATGTAACCTTGCTGTTTAGCTAGGCGTAATGCGGCTAGCGTATCGGCTGTTTCACCCGATTGAGAAATAGTAACAAGTAGGCTGTTTTCATGAACAAACGACTGACGGTATCTAAATTCAGAAGCTATTTCTACATTACAGCTAACACCCGCAAACTGCTCAAGCCAGTAACGTGCAACCATACCTGAATGGTAAGACGTACCGCAGGCAATAATTTGTACGTGTTTTACATCTTTAAATATTTGTTGAGCGCTGTCGCCAAAGGCATCAATTGCTACGCGATCGTCGTTTAAACGCCCTTCAAGCGTGTTACGTACTGCAAGTGGCTGCTCGTAAATTTCTTTTAGCATGTAGTGGCGGTAATCGCCTTTGCCTGATGCATCTTGCGTAATGTTTGATTCAATCACTTCACGCTCGACGGCGTTACCGTTTGCATCAAAAATTTCTACTGTGTCACGTGTAATACGCGCTACATCGCCTTCTTCTAAAAAGATGAAGCTGCGAGTAACAGGTAATAATGCAAGTTGGTCAGAGGCAATAAAGTTTTCACCAAGGCCTAAACCAATAACAAGTGGGCTGCCTGAGCGCGCTACAATGATTTCGTTGTCGTTGTCTTTATCAAATACAACGGTACCAAAAGCGCCTTCAAACTGTTTTACAGCAGCTTGAACAGAGGCTAACAATGTAGTGTGTTGTTGGCGTAATTGATGAATTAAATGCACCATAACTTCGGTATCGGTGTCTGATAAAAATTCATAGCCGTCACCTTTAAGCGCAGCACGTAAGCTTGCATGGTTTTCAATAATACCATTGTGGACAAGTGCAAGCTGGCTATTTGAAACATGTGGATGTGCATTGGCTTCTGTTACGCTACCGTGTGTTGCCCAGCGAGTGTGTGCAATACCTGTATGACCGCTAACACCTGCTTGTTCAAGAGCAGCTTCTACGTTAACTACTTTACCGACTGCTTTTACCGTATTAAGTGTATTGCCATCAAGCAAGGCTACGCCTGCTGAATCGTAACCACGGTATTCAAGGCGTTTAAGGCCTTCAACTAAAATTTTATTTACTGGACGTTCTGCAACTGCCCCAACTATTCCACACATAGTGTCTCCTTTAATTTTTTAAATACTTGCTACTAAGTAGCTATTGTATAATCTCTGCGCAAATTAGTTTTACACCACACGCCTCAATTGCTTTGCGTTTATCGTCAGCTAAGCCGTTGTCGGTTATTAATGTGGTTACTATTTTCCACGGTAATTCTAAATTTGGTATTTTTCGGCCAATCTTGTCAGATTCAACCATTACGATTACTTCACGTGCCGCTTTTGCCATAACTTGGCTCAAACCCACCAGCTCATTAAAAGTGGTTGTGCCACGTTTTACATCTATGCCATCAGCACCAATAAATAGCTGATCGAAGTCGTAAGAGCATAATACATTTTCGGCAACTTGCCCCTGAAACGACTCAGAATGCGGGTCCCATGTTCCACCGGTCATCAAAAGTGTTGGTTCGTTTTCGAGTGCTAACAAACGACTAGCCACTTTAATAGCATTTGTCATAACAACGAGCCCACGCTTATTTGCAAGCTCGGGGATCATCGCAGCAGTAGTGCGTCCGCTATCTATAATAATGCGGTTATGATCTTTTATAAGGGCGGCTGCTGCTTTTGCTATTGCGACTTTGCGCTTTGAGTCTATTTCATCGCTAACAATCTCTTTAGGCAGAGCAATAGCACCGCCATAACGGCGCAGTAATAAGCCACTTTTTTCAAGCGCGGTTAAATCTTTTCGAATGGTTACTTCGGAGGTTTGAAACTGCTGTGCTAACTTTTCAACCACGACTTCTCCTAGCTCATTAACCTGAACCAAGATATTGTGACGACGTTGTTGTGTGTTTCGTTTAGTCATAAATTAAGTTTCGTTTCGAAAGTTATTGGATTTTAAACGAAATAAGTTAAATGACAAGTGAATGAATGAAATTAAAGCAGCTTTAATCAAATAATAATAAAGGTAGAATGCCATAAGCTTTATTTTAAAAGAAACCACATGCAAGTATTTACTAGTTTAAACAAAGAATATTTAGCGCTGCGCAAACAAACTGGCGACACCTGCCGCCTATTTAATAAAAGTCCGAGCAAAGGCAACTTAAAACGTATTAGAGAGTTATTTTTAGAATGTGGTGAAGGCGTTATAATTGAAGCTGGTTTTCACTGCGATTACGGCAATCAAATTACTATTGGTGATCGTACTTTTATAAACATTAATTGCACTGTATTAGATGCACCAATTAATGAAGGTGCAATAACGATTGGCAGTGACTGCTTAATTGGCCCTAATGTTCAAATTTTAACTGTGTCCCACGCATTAAGCCCTGCTCAGCGTTTAAATAAAGAAAACTTTGCAGCACCAATAACTATAGGTAATAACGTATGGATTGGCGCGGGAGCTATTGTTTTAGCAGGTATTACCATTGGCGATAATAGCGTGATTGGTGCCGGCTCGGTGGTCACCAAAGACGTAACCGCTAATACCGTGGTTGCAGGAAATCCAGCACAAAAAATACGTAACATTTAATAGTCATACAATCTTTATGACGAAAAGTTAATACTGTGTTATTTTTAGTTTAACAAAAATGCAACTCGTACTTAGTGATGTTTCTAAATATTGTTTTTATTATATTTTTACTTTTTTCTTATCCGGTATCGGCAAGTGTTTGTGAGCAAAATAAATCGGTTGATATAACGAGTGATATTTTAACCTGCAAACAAAAAATCAGTAAACTCAAGCCACACTCAACTGCATCATTTGAGGCTAAATTAGAATTAGCTGTACTGTATAGACAAGCTGGTGATTTAGCCTTAGCAAACTCAGAGCTTGAGCAACTACTTAGCCAAAGTTTAAGTATTTCACAGCAATATCATGTAACGCGACAACTCGGTATTAATGCATACAGGCAAAGAGGTTATATTCAATCTCTTACTTATTTTCATAAAACACAAAAGCTTGCTACGCAGTTAAAAAACTTAAGTTATGAAGGTCAAACATCGAATGATCTTGCTAATGTATATCAAGCGCTTGGGGATTTAGACACCGCTTTAACTTTATTTTTAAACAGTTACGACATTGCTAAGCAATTAAACGACTTAAAACGCCAAGCCGTTACTTTAAATAATTTAGGTAATATATCGCGAGATATTAATCAATTAGATGATGCTATCGTGTCATTTCGACAAGCACATTTACTACATACACAACTTGGCAATCAAACAAAGGCAAACCATACGCTGATAAGCTTAGCTGAAGTGTTTTTTAAAAAGTTACAGTTTGATAAAGCTATAAACCTTATAAACACAACGCTCACGCAGTTAAATAATAGTGGTGCGCATACTCAAGCTTCACGCGCCTACTTACTACTCGCTGAAATCGCTTTAGCTCAAAATAAACTTAATGAGGCACATAAATGGCTAGCAACACAAAAACGTACCCGTAGTCTTATTCAAAATGACAAAGTCGACCAACGGGCGCTATTAATAGAAGCAAAACTAAAACAACTAGAAGGTAATGACACTGAAGCACAAGTGTTATTAAAACAAGGGTTAGCTAAAAACCACAATCAAAACAGCCAACTAACAGAGTTATTTTACATCGCACTCGCTCAATCACAACAGCAATCAAAACAATACCGTGATGCACTAAGTACGCTTGAAGATTACAATACAATGTTACGCCAAAATCGAGCTGATACGGCCAATCTATACCAGCTACGCTTGAAGCAAGCCGATATTCTCCCAAATAAGCCACAACATAACTATTTAACTCTTTATAATATATTAGCGGTATTTAGTGCCTTTATAGTAGGCGTGTTGCTCAGCTATAAATATTTAGCACAAACAAGCAAACCTCTAAATACAGTGAACAACGCCGCCCCCAACGAAGCTATCGACACAGAGCAAGACACTCGCCAATTAATTGTAGAAGTCATGACGCTATCGCTGAGTATTTGGGAACAAACAAGCTCAAAAACAAGAATTGAGCTAGCAGAAGAAAGTAAAATGTGGAAAGTAAACATTGATGATGGTCGGCTGCGGGTGCGAACCTTAGAGCGTTATTTAGCGATTAAAACACTGCCTAAAAAACCTCGCTGGCATAATATAATAAAAACCGCACATTATGTTATTAACCACTGCAACGAAGAACATGAAGATATACATAAACTAAAGCAACAAATACAAAAGCTTGAAATACTTGCTAAAGCCTCACCTCACTATTTAACCTGAACTCTGGTTAAGAGATTTACTAACATATTGAATCATGGTGATATTTAAATTTATTTTCTCTAGCCAAAGATTTTCAGTGAAAACAAGGCGAATTTACGCGTCAATAGCTGGCC
>NZ_JACJEM010000096.1:0-7361 GCF_014164085.1 Pseudoalteromonas sp. SG45-5
TGGTTATTCCCCATAAATGGGCGATAACGTAGCATTAATGCCAAACAGGCGCTGCCCAAAGGGTTCTTCCTAGGGGCTATTTACTCTTTGTTGCTCGGTTTTTACTTAGCCCACTAGGTTACAAACCTCGCGCCGCGATTAAATAGCCCCTAGTTTGAACGAATTTTAATCCGCAAAGATCAACAGACCCTAATATTTTGGATGGCTTAAATTTAGTTTAATATAATCACACTAAAGCGGAATTACACATAGTGGTTGATAAAGCCATAGCTACATTAAAGTTATAGAAAACTGCTTATCTTGAGTGTATAAATAGCTGATAGTTAATTATTGTAAAGCTATCAGCTTTAATTCATTTCCTAAACCTAACTCCAAATCCACCAAGACCCAGCAACAACACAAATCCCCATACAAACATATTGCCGTATTGGCTGTACACGCTGTCGCCTTTTATAAGCTTAATGTTGGCTTTTAATATAGTAGCTTCAAACTGAGGCATGGTTTGTTGTGTGTGGCTTATGGGGTCGTATACGGCGCTTACCCCATTGTTGGTAACTCGCACTAGAGGGCGTTGTAGTTCGAGCGCCCGCATGCGGGCTATTTGCATATGTTGCAAAGGCCCAATAGAGTCGCCAAACCAGGCATCGTTACTGACAGTAAAGAGTAGGTCGGAGTCGCTTTTGTAATTACCGCGTACTAAGTCGGAAAATACTATTTCGTAGCAAATAGCGGGGAGTAAATTAAAGCCGTTGGCGCGCAAGTTGTTTTGCACTTTGTCGCCACGGGTAAACGACGACATAGGCAAATCGAATAATGGGGCAATAGGGCGCAAAAAGTCTTGAAACGGTACAAATTCGCCAATAGGTAATAGCTGGTGTTTTTGATAACGGTTTTTATCAAGGTAATGATAATGCCCGTGCTCGTCGCCGCGCTCTTTATTACCGACCACAATAAGCGTGTTGAATATATTTTTGGTGTCTCGCTGGTAGTCAACAATACCGGTTACAAGGGCGGTTTTATTAAACGAGGCTGCACTGTCTAAATTGGCTAGGTAGGAATCAGCAAGCATTTTTATTTCAGGCACGGCGGCTTCTGGCCATACTATTAAGTCGGCATCCCAATGTGGGCGTGTCATGTCTTGGTATTTGCTCATGGTGGTCCAAAACTCACTTGGCTCAAAGCGCAGGTGCTGCTGTATGTTCCCTTGTACGAGCAATACTGACATGTTTTTATCTGTGTAATGAATACTGCCGGTGGTGCTTGCGCCTGTAAAAATAAGCGCAACAGCTGTAGCAGTAACCGCTGGGGTTTTAAAATCTTTTTGGGTAAGTCTATACAGTGCAAAGCCAATAGCGACACAGGTAAGTGTTAAGCCAAACTCGCCAATATAAGGTGCTAATAGCCTAAGTGGTCCGTCAGTTTGTGTGTAGCCAAAACTTAACCACGGGAAACCAGTGAGCAGTGTACTACGTAAATATTCGCTAATCGCAAAACTGGCAATAAGCAGTGCACCAAAACTTTTCGGACCGCTGGCAAAGCGAGACACTAAATAAAAGGCGAGTGCTGGAAATAACGCTAAGTATGAACACAGCAAGGCCATTAACGACAGTGATGCTATAAGGGGCATGCCGCCAAAGGTAGCAATAGATACATGTACCCAGCTAATGCCTACGCCAAACCAGCCTAGGCCAAATATAAAACCATATTTAGCAGCGGTTTTTGCGTGTGCTTTACCGGTATTATTTGGGTTAACGCAAAAAATTATGGCAGCAAGGCTTAAAAATACAATAGGCCAAATTTCAAAAGGGGCATAGCCAAAAGTTAAAACAAGGCCCGCAATAAATGCGAGCCATGCTTTTTTATCTTTTGCTAGTAGGGTAAGTCTAGTTAGCAGTTTCTTCACTGTCGTTATCATCAGCCTTAGGAACGGTGACTTGCAGTTGCAAAATACGACGATTGTCGGCGTTGGTTACTTTAAATTGGTAACCTTCTATGTCAATTGTTTCACCACGACTTGGCATATGACCAAAAGCGTGCAGTACAGTGCCACCTATGGTATCTGCTTCGTCGGTGCTGTAACCTGTTTTAAAATGCTCGTTAAAGTCATCAACAGGCGTAAGTGCTTGTACAACGTGAACATGTTTAGCAAGTCGACGAATATCTTGTTGATCTTCTTCTTCGTCGTGCTCATCTTCGATTTCGCCAACAATTATTTCAAGAATATCTTCAATTGTCACTAAACCCGATACGCCGCCGTACTCATCAATTACAATCGCCATATGGTATCGTTGCTGACGAAACTCGTTAAGCAGTGTATCAACACGTTTACTTTCAGGCACTACCATAGCTGGGCGTAAATAATCACGCAGCGAAGGAAGTAGCTCGTCTTTGTTTAAGATCAGTGGTAATAGATCTTTAGCAAGTAAAATCCCTTCTACATGGTCTTTGTCTTCAATCACCACCGGAAAGCGTGAGTGAGTTGAATCGACCATCATTGGAATTAGCTCTTCAAGCGGGCTGTCGATCTCAAGAGTGATCATTTGTGAGCGCGGGACCATAATGTCTCGCACTTTAAGCTTGGAAACACCAAGCACACCTTCTATCATCTCTTTTGTTTCTGGATCGATTACGTCTCGTTCTTGCGCATCGGCAATTACTTCGACCAGCTCTTCTCTATTCTGGGGTTCCCCTTGCAACATTTGGGCTATTCTGCCCAACCACGTTTTGCCAGAAGAACCCTGGCTAGATTGCGAGTTACCGTCGCTCATTGCGTCTAATTGCTCCGTTAATTTAAATATCGTCCCGGTATGGGTCTGCTATGTTTAGCTCTGCAAGTAATTGCTTTTCGATGCTTTCCATCTCAAAAGCATCGTCACTCTTTATATGGTCAAATCCAAGTAAATGCAAGCATCCATGAATAACCATATGCGCAAAGTGATCATGAAATGACTTCTCTTGCTCAATTGCTTCAGCTAATACAATGGCTGGGCAAATAATTAAATCACCAACCAAGGGAATATCTATTCCTGGTGGTGCTTCAAATTCGAACGACAATACGTTGGTCGGTTTATTTTTACCGCGATAGTCGTTATTAAGTTGTTGCGATTGCGCTTCGTCGCTAATAACGATACAGAGTTCTGACTCGTCACGGTATTGGCTAAGGGCTTTGTCGGCCCACAGTGCAAATTGCTCTTCGCTTGGGAGGTTGTCAAACTCACAGGCTATTTGTAAATCAAGTTCGGTTGTCAAAGTATTACTCTTTTGTAGACAGTTGTTGAGCAGCAAGTGCATCTTTTGCATTTTGCTTTTCAATGCGCTTTAGTCGCTCGCTTTCGTCGTTTCGCTCGTAGGCCTCAACTATGCGTGCTACAACAGGGTGGCGTACTACGTCTTGGGCTTTAAAGTAGTTAAAGCTAATTTCGTTTACGCCATCAAGTACTTCCATTGCATGGCGAAGGCCTGAACGTGTACCACGAGGTAAATCAACCTGTGTTATATCGCCTGTAATAACCGCTTTTGAGTTAAACCCTATACGGGTTAAAAACATTTTCATTTGCTCTGCGGTGGTATTTTGGCTTTCATCTAAAATAATAAAGGCATCGTTTAAAGTGCGTCCGCGCATGTAAGCAAGCGGAGCGACTTCAATGATATTTTTTTCGATGAGTTTTTCTACTTTTTCAAACCCGAGCATTTCAAACAAAGCGTCGTAAAGCGGGCGCAGATATGGATCTATTTTTTGGCTTAAGTCACCAGGTAAAAAGCCAAGCTTTTCGCCTGCTTCTACAGCGGGGCGCGTCAATAATATGCGGCGAATTTCTTGGCGCTCTAGGGCGTCAACGGCGGCAGCAACTGCAAGGTAGGTTTTACCAGTACCAGCAGGGCCTATACCAAAGGTAATGTCGTGGTTTAAAATATTAGCCACATAAACACCTTGGTTATCGTTACGTGGTTTAATCACACCACGGCGCGTTTTAATCACCATTTCTTTGCCGTAAGCGCTGCTTGATGCGTCTTGCTCTAGGGCTTTTGATTCGGTAATAGCTAAATGAACGGCGTCGGGTTCTATTTCACCTAAAACACCACGCACTGGCTGAGTATCAACATAAAGGTTTTTTAAGATTTCTACAGCGCCGGCGCAGTTGTGTAGTTTACCGGTTACTTTAAAAAAGTTGTCACGGTGAATTATTTCAACAGCCAGGTGGCGTTCAATTTGTTTGATGTTTTCGTCAAACGGGCCACATAAAGAAGAAAGGCGTTTGTTATCGGCAGGTTCTAAATAAATCTCTAATGTTTTTAACTGATTACTCAAAATTGCTTCCTATAGTACTGCGCCAGCGTTAACTGGCGCTAATAGTGTGACTAAGGAACGAAAGTAGCTACGCCAATTTCGTTAACAGTGTCTGGTTTTGGCTCTGCAGCTGCAGCTTTAGTTAAAATAGCTGAAGGAGCGATTTCACGTCGTAAGTTCATTTCTGATTCTGTACGAATTAAGTCACCACGTAAAGAGTTAGGTAGTGCTTCGGTAATACGTACGTCAACAAACTGTCCGATCACTGTGTGCGGGCCAACAAAATTTACTACACGGTTATTCTCGGTACGGCCACGTAATTCCATTGGGTTCTTTTTAGAAGGACCTTCAACAAGTATACGTTGCTCTGTATCGAACATTTGACGGCTAATTTGCTGCGCCATTTGTGTAATACGGTTTTGTAGTAAGTATAAGCGTTCTTTTTTCTCTTGCTCTGTTACGTCATCTGGCAAATCTGCCGCTGGCGTACCTGGGCGGGCACTGTAAATAAAGCTAAAGCTCATATCAAAACCAATGTCGCTAATAAGCTTCATGGTTGCTTCAAAGTCTTCTTTACTTTCGCCTGGGAAACCAATAATGAAATCTGACGACATGCTTAAGTTAGGACGAATTTTGCGTAACTTACGAATTGTCGATTTGTATTCAATTGCCGTATGGCCACGTTTCATTAGGTTTAATATACGGTCTGAACCACTTTGTACTGGTAGGTGTAAGTGATCTACAAGCTCTGGTACATCAGCGTAAACGTCAATGATGTCTGGCGTAAATTCTACCGGGTGCGATGTGGTGTAACGAATACGGTCAATACCATCAATAGCGGCAATAAGACGAATTAAATCTGAGAAATAACATATTTCGCCATCGTGTGTGTCGCCGCGGTATGCGTTTACGTTTTGGCCTAGTAGGTTTACTTCACGTACGTTTTGCTCAGCAAGCTGTGCAATTTCTAGTAATACGTCATCTACTGGGCGGCTAACTTCTTCGCCGCGAGTATACGGTACAACACAAAAAGTACAGTATTTAGAACAACCTTCCATAATTGATACAAACGCAGATGGGCCATCCGCTTTTGGCTCTGGCAGGCGGTCAAACTTTTCAATCTCTGGGAATGAAATATCAACAACCGATGAGCCTTTATCGCCTTGCACTTGTTTAATCATTTCTGGTAAACGGTGTAGCGTTTGCGGGCCAAAAATAACATCTACAAACGGGGCGCGTTGGCGAATAGAGTCACCTTCTTGTGAGGCAACACAACCACCTACACCAATTATTAAGTCTGGCTTGTCGTCTTTTAACAACTTCCAACGGCCTAATTGGTGAAATACTTTTTCTTGTGCTTTTTCACGAATTGAACAGGTGTTGAGTAAGATTACGTCGGCATCTGTTGCATCGTCAGTTAGCTGATAGCCGTTGGTCGCATCTAAAAGTTCAGCCATTTTCTGAGAGTCGTATTCGTTCATCTGACAACCCCAGGTTTTAATATGCAGCTTTTTACTCATTGAAATATAGCCTCGTGTTCAATTCGATAGTGGCACAAAAATGTGCTTAAAACAGGATTAAGGAGCAAGCATGCTCACTTAAAGGACGCGTATTTTAGCTGGATACCCGCCCAGATCCAAGTATAGTTTTCATGTTTGTGATCTCAAATCAATACAGGGCGAGTTTAATCAGCTGTTAGGGATATCCTCTGGTATAAAACAAATTAATTTTGATACAATCAAAACAGACTCAAGTAATAATAAAATGATGAAAAACATGACCAAAAATAATGTGATAGTGGTTGGCGGGGGCATGGTTGGCGCGGCTATGGCGATAAAGTTGGCTCAGCAAGGCTTTGGCGTACGTATAATTGAAAAACACCTAATAGACCCATCGCAAATTCTTAGTAGCGATAAGGTGGATATTAGAGTGTCGGCTATTAATCGTTTTTCAGAAAATTTACTTGATGAATTAGGGGCAATGGCGCTTTTAAGGCAAAACCGCATAGCGCCTTATCAACAATTAGAAGCATTTGAGCGCGGTGGCGACAATTTGTTATTTGATTGCGCCGATATAAACACGACCCATTTAGGCCACTTGATTGAAAATAATTTAATTCAAGCGAGTTTGTGGCAGCAATTTTCACAATATAATATCGAGGTTATAGAGCAAGCTGCACCAATAGCCAAAATAGAGCAAACGGCAGATTTAATTACGCTTATTTATGACAAGCAGAGTTATACAGCCGATTTAGTGATTGCAGCCGATGGCGGGCAGTCGCAACTTCGAAGCAAAGCAAATATAGGTATGACTGGCTGGGAGTATCAGCAGCATTGCATGGGGGTGTTAATTAAACTCGATGCACCGCAACAAATTAAAACATGGCAACAGTTTACGCCAAGTGGGCCGTTAGCCTTTTTACCAATGCAGGCACCATACGCTAATTTAATTTGGTACGACGATGCCAACACACTGCAAGCGTTTAAAGGGCTAAACTCAGCTCAGTTGAAAACCCACATATTGAGTAAATTCCCTGAGCTTGCTGGGGATTTTGAAGTACAAAGCCATGCGATATTTCCGCTTACTCGACAACATGCAAACAATTATTCGCAAGGGCGCTTGGTTTTAGTGGGCGATGCGGCACATACAATTAACCCACTTGCAGGGCAGGGCGTTAATTTAGGTTTTCAGGACGTAGTGGCACTTGCTGAGGCTTTAAATGAAGCAGGAGATATAGGTTGCCCGCTAAAACTTAAAGAATACGAACGAGCTCGCCGTAGGGCTAATTTATTAATGATGAGCATGATGGATGCGTGTTACTTTGGGTTTTCTAATCAAATTACGCCACTTAAATGGGCACGTAGCCAGTTTTTAAAAATGGCTAATAATACCGGACCGATAAAAAATTGGGTTTTAAAATACGCCATTAGTGGTGAAATTGGCTAGGGTCTGTTGATCTTTCAAGGTTAAATTTGCAGCAGTCTGTTTGGTATTTAGGCAAGGCAGAGCCTATGTAGTGTGGTTATTCCCCATAAATGGGCGATAACGTAGCATTAATGCCAAACAGGCGCTG
>NZ_JACJEM010000097.1:0-6954 GCF_014164085.1 Pseudoalteromonas sp. SG45-5
GATTTTCAGTGAAAACAAGGCGAACTTACGCGTCAATAGCTGGCCTATTGCAAGTAAATTCAACGTAGTTAGCGCTGAAAATAGCTGCTCGAGATAGATTTATTATCCAGAGTTCAGGTTATTTACATATTATCGCTATAATTGCTCACTAATTTATTGCCGTTAGTATTATTAAAGTGATTACAGAGTTAGTAAAGCTAGGCTTTTGCATATTAATACATTGAATTAAAAGACACTAATAATACTAAATTACGGACTTGAACGTGTGATATGTAATTGGCTGCATTTTTTTGTTGAATCACCGCAGTTTCCTCATTAAAAAAAAATTACTTGATATAATTTATATAATTAACGCGTTTGTTAGAGATTTTTATGTTTGCAAGTTTATTATTTTTATCTGCAAGTGTGGCGTATGACGCACATTTGCCTCCTCTCATAAAGTGGCAAGGCCAAAGCGTAGAGCTTTTACAAAAACAGGGTCCATTGACAACTGACTTTGAGTTGTCTGGCGGTGAAATTTCACCTGATTATGCAGGAACTATGGCATTTGTAGATAGGCTTGTTGCTGCAAACCCCACCCAATTTAAATCGCAAACAATAGGCTATAGCAATAGTAAACGTGCAATTAAAATGCTAGTTGCAAGTGAACAAGGTTTTTTTGAAGCCGGTAAAATGGCTAATAGCACTAAGCCAACTATTTTTATTCAAGCAGGGATCCATGCGGGAGAAATAGACGGCAAAGATGCCATGTTTATGTTACTTAGGGATATTGCGATAGGCAAACGCCGCGATATTCTAAAAAAGGTAAATATCTTATTTATTCCTATTTTGAATGTAGATGGGCACGAACGCAGTAGTGTATTCAATCGGATCAACCAGCGTGGCCCTGCTAAAATGGGCTTTAGAACAAATGCGAACAATCTTAATTTAAATCGCGATTTTGCTAAATTAGATACTCCAGAAGTTAGAAGTGTTTTAAAGGTTATTAACGACTATAACCCAAATTTATACATTGATGTACATGTAACCGATGGCGCAGATTACCAATACGATGTGACTTATGGCTACAATCCGGTCTTTTCAAGCGAATCGCCAGCGGTATCTGATACATTAAATCAGTTTTTTAAACCGGTGATTGACAATACGCTGGCTGAGCAAGGGCACACACCTGGGCCACTTGTTTTTGTTATGGATAAGCGTGACTTTAAAAAAGGCCTCGCGGGATGGGTTGCAACACCTCGTTATTCTAACGGTTGGGGTGATTTAAAGTCTCTCCCTACTATTTTAGTAGAAAACCATTCATTAAAGCCTTATAAACAGCGTGTATTGGGTACGTATGTGTTTTTAGATGGCATAATTAATGCACTTTCAGCGCATAGTCACGAGTTAGCTAATGCAGTAAAAAAAGAACAAGAATTTGTTCCTAAACAGTTAATAGTAAAGCGTGGCTATGCCAAGCAGGCTGACACTATTGCACAGTTTAAAGGTATTGAATATTCATCAAGCATGAATGCACTCTCAGGTCAAAATGAAGTGAAGTATTTAGGTAAAGCACATACATATATTGACTTACCTATTTATTGGCAAAAAGATGTAGAGCACACGGTTGAAGTACCTAAGGCGTTTTTTATTCCACCAGTGTACAGTGACATTATTGAGAAATTAAAGTTACACGGTGTTTCTGTTAATAAACTAGAAGGGGCAAATACACAGCCTTTAAAAGTGGCTAGGGTAACAGAGCACTCGTTTGATAAAGCGCCCTTTGAAGGTCGCTTTAGAGTGTCGGCTAGTTTTGATTATTTGCCTGTCATCAATATCGATTTGGATGGTTGGTATCAAGTAACAACGCAACAAAAAGCAGGTGAGTTAGCGGTGCATTTGTTGCATCCGGAGGCACCAGATTCATTTTTTGCGTGGGGTGAATTTAACACCATTTTTCAGCGAACAGAATACATGGAGAATTATGCGTTAATTCCATACGCTCGTAAAATGCTAAAAGATAAGCCAACGCTTGCACTCGCGTTTGATAAAAAAATTAATGACGACAAGGCATTTTCTCTAGACCCTGATGCACGTTTAAATTGGCTGTATGAGCACAGCCCTTTCTATGATCAAGCCTATTTAAAATACCCAATACTTATGTCGTTCGAAGAAAAGGTTGTGATACCTGATCAAAAAGATAAAGAAATATAATATGAAGATCATAAGGATTCCTGTCACACCCTTTGCTCAAAATTACCGTATTATAGCTTGCTCAGAGACTAAGCAAGCTGTTGTCGTCGAGCAAGGTGGTTATTCCCATAAATAGTCGATAATGCAGCATAAATGCCAAACATGCGCTGCCCTTTGAGCTACTTTCTTATCGCTATAATAGATCACTAATTTAATGCAACTGGTATAACACGACAGTGGGCGATGAAAAAAACACTAATCCATTTGTAAGTGGGCTATATGGTTAATGCCTATTCATGTTTGAGTTAAGAAAGTAACTTAGAAAAGATAAAAATAAGCAGACTGTTTTTTAAAATAGCTGTATAATTTAACCAGTTTATTTGATAAATAAGAAATAAAATGTCTCTAAATCACGTAGATCGCCAAATTTTGGCACTTTTACAACAAGACGCTAGTTTATCTACTGCAGAAATAGCGGATAAAGTTGGCTTATCACAATCTCCTTGTTGGCGTCGTATCGCGAAGCTTGAGCAAGATGGTTATATAAAAAGCAAAGTTGCTCTTTTAGACGAAAAGAAACTTGGTTTTGATATGCTCGTTTATGCTCACGTACGTTTATCTAATCACGGGAAAAAGAATCTTGCCGAGTTTGAAAAGCTGATCATGAGCTATGATCAAGTAACCGAGTGTTACACTATGGCAGGAACAATGGACTTTATGTTACGAATTATCTCACAAGGTATTGAAGGTTATGAGCACTTTGTTCGCGATAACCTATTGAGCTTAGAATATGTACAAGAAGTACATTCCAATGTGACAATGACGTGCGTAAAACGCAGCACAGCCCTTCCTCTATAAAATATATTTCTGTTAGGTTAAACACCGTTTAGCCTAACAATACAATGACAATTGTTAACTGGGCGCTAATTTGATAGAATTTGGCGCTTTTTTAATACCCATTACACCATTTGAGGAACTCAATGTTTAACTTACTCAGTAGGGCGCCAAGCTCTGCTAAAAACGATATTCTCTCTGGATTAACCGTGGCGCTTGCCTTGGTACCAGAAGCTGTTGCGTTTGCCTTTGTTGCAAATGTAGAACCTTTAGTTGGTCTATATGCCGCGTTTATCGTTGGTTTAATCACGGCTATATTTGGCGGTCGCCCTGGTATGATTTCAGGTGCTACTGGCGCATTGGCTGTAGTAATGGTGAGTTTAGTGCTCGACCATGGTGTAGAATATCTATTTGCGACTGTATTATTGATGGGGATACTGCAAATACTTGCGGGTATATTTAAGCTCGGAAAGTTTATCCGAATGGTGCCACACCCAGTTATGTTGGGCTTTGTGAATGGCTTGGCAATTGTTATATTTTTAGCTCAGCTAGGGCAATTTAAAGTACCAGACGGGATGGGCGGACAACAGTGGATGACAGGTAGCCCACTGTTTATAATGCTTGGATTAGTCGCATTAACAATGGCTATCATTCATTTTTTACCCAAGCTAACCACCGCAGTGCCTTCCTCTTTAGTGGCTATTGTAACGGTAACGGGTTTAGTTATTGGTTTTGATTTAGAAGCACACACTGTACTTGATTTCTTAAAAGGAATGACAGGCGATGAAGCCGCTACAATTGCCGGCGGCCTGCCAGAGTTTCATATTCCTATGGTGCCTTTTAATTTAGAAACATTACAAATTATTTTCCCATACGCGCTTATATTAGCGGCAATTGGTTTAATTGAGTCATTATTAACACTTAGCTTAATTGATGAAATAACAGAGACACGCGGTCACAGCAACAAAGAATGTATTGGTCAAGGTGCTGCAAATATTACTTGTAGTATGTTTGGTGCTATGGGTGGCTGTGCAATGATTGGTCAATCTATGATCAACATAAATTCAGGCGGCCGCTCTCGTTTATCCGGTATAAGTGCTGCGCTTATGTTACTTGGTTTTATTATTTTTGCATCAAGCCTAATTGAAATGATCCCATTAGCTGCACTTGTTGGTGTAATGTTTATGGTTGTACTTGGTACATTTGAATGGGCAAGCTTCAAAATGATGAAGCGTGTACCATTATCTGATGCATTTGTGATTGTACTGGTTTCGGGTGTAACCGTTATTACTGATTTAGCAATTGCCGTGTGTGTAGGTGTTATAGTCTCTGCACTTGTATTTGCTTGGCAGCACGCTAAGCATATATATACAACAAACTACATTGATAATGAAGGTGCTAAAGTATATGAACTACACGGTCCATTATTCTTTGGTTCAGTCAAAAACTTCTCTGAGTTATTTGATGTTAAAAATGATCCTAAAGACGTAATAGTCGAATTTAAACATAGCCGTGTTTCAGATCACAGTGCTATAGAAGCAATTGATGCACTTGCTGAAAAATACACTAAAGCGGGTAAGCAGCTTCATTTGCGTCATTTAAGCAAAGACTGTACTCAGTTACTACACAAAGCACGTGATTTAGTAGAAGTGAATGTCATTGAAGATCCAACTTACAAGGTTGCTTCAGACAAGCTTGCATAGTCACCTATTTAATAAATAGTATTAAAAAAGCGAAAGGTCACACCCTTTCGCTTTTTTATTATCGGCGCTATACAACTTTGCGTTAAGGCTCTTAAAAACTAAGACAGTTGGTAGTGCTAAACATTCTGATAAATCTATATAATGTGTAAGTCGAATTAGACTTTAACACTATGGAGTAAACGTAAATTTTGAACTGGCAATCTTTAGTTGATAATCGACAGCGCTTTTTTTGGCTCCTGCAAATTGCAGGCTGGATTGGTTATGCGCTTGTAAATTACATCGGCTCTAAAGTATTTGAAATGCGCGATATCTACGTGTTTGTGATTTTGCTCAATGCTTACGCAGGTTGTTTGATGACTGTCCCACTGCGTTATATATATCGCACGGTATGGAATGCTTCACCTTGGGTGCTTATGGTGGTTGTGTTTGGTGCTTCTTACGTAACAGGCACTTTATGGGCGGTAGTTCAAAAGTTTAATCTGTGGGAAATTTATCGCCATGGTTATAGGCCCGAAGAGTGGTTTTATTATTTACAACAGGGCTTAGACTCGGTTTATATTATATTGTGCTGGAGTGGCTTATATTTTGGTGTTAAGTATTATCAATTGTTGCAAGGTGAGCGTCAAAAAGCGCTTAAAGCAACAACGATGGCACATGAAGCACAATTAAAAATGTTGCGATACCAGCTAAACCCTCACTTTTTATTTAATACACTTAATGCTATTTCAACATTAATTTTGGTTAAAGAAAATAAAGATGCTAATTTAATGGTATCGAAATTAAGTGATTTTTTACGTTATACCTTAAACACGGATCCAATAAAAAAAGTGCCATTAGAGCAAGAGTTACATGCTCTGATGTTGTACTTAGAAATAGAACGTGTACGCTTTGACGAGCGATTAAAAGTAAACGTAGAAGTAAGCGAGCAAGCAAAAGAGGCGCTAGTGCCTAGCTTAATACTGCAACCTATTATTGAAAATGCGATTAAATACGCTATAGCTCATTTATCACATGGCGGCGTAATCGATATAAAAGCACAAGTATTTGCCAATGAACTGCTCCTAGAAGTTGGTGATAATGGGCCTGGCACTGAAATAAAAAATGGTCAGTTGGTTAATGCTCAAGGTGTAGGTGTTGCAAATACTAAAGATAGATTAAAAACGCTCTACGAAAATAACTATTCGTTTGTATTATCACATAATACGCCAAGTGGATTAAAAGTTAATCTGCGAGTACCGTTTGAGAAGGCTGTGAAGAAATGATAAAAATAAAAACACTTATTGTCGATGATGAACCATTAGCACGCAAAGGTTTAGATGTTAGGCTTGCAGAGTTTGCTGACATTGAAGTAATAAAATTATGTAGCTCGGGTGCAGACGCAATAGAAACATGCAAAAGCGAAAAGATAGATTTGGTATTTTTAGACATTCAAATGCCAGGTATGAATGGGTTTGAAGTTGCACGAGCACTTAGCGAAAGCACAAAAGTACTCCCTGCGATTGTGTTTGTAACTGCGTTTGATCAATTTGCAGTGAAAGCGTTTGAAATTCATGCTCTAGATTATATTTTAAAACCCGTTGATGACAACAGACTAAAACAGGCGGTAGAGAAAGTGCATACCTACTTAAAAACGCAGCAAGATAACGCCCATAAGAAAAAATTAGCGAGTTTTGTAGCCGGTATTACTGGTAATAATTGTGAAGAAATACTAAAAAAACTTGCGACAGGTGATACATTAACAGACAGGCGCTACCCAGAATCATTAGCCGTAAAAGAGCAGGGCGAAATAATTCGCGTCCCAGTTGCGACTATTCAATGGGTTGACGCTGCGGGGGATTATATGTGCTTGCATTGTCAAGATGGACAAACGCATATATTGCGTAAAACAATGAAAGAGCTAGAGCAAGAGTTAGATCCTCATTTGTTTGTCCGCGTTCACCGTAGTGCTATTGTTAACACAAAACAAATTAGTAAATTGGTTACACAAGTGAGTGGCGAGTATTTATTAGTACTTGAAAACGGGCAAGAGCTTAAAGTAAGCCGTAGCTACCGAGATAAGGTGAAAGCGGCACTAGCCAGTTAATACCAACCTGCATAAACCCTTGATCAATTTAACGAATTAAATTGCACTATAACGTCGTTAAAAATTTTTTATTTAGAACAACTAGATACAAAAACTTTTGCCTAGTTCTAGCGTAATTTTCTTAACGTTAAATAGACCCCATATATAAGCAGATTGGTATAA
>NZ_JACJEM010000098.1:0-6739 GCF_014164085.1 Pseudoalteromonas sp. SG45-5
AAAGTCATGAAGGTGCGAATACATAAGAGGCCAGAGGTAGCCCCTCAATTTGAGCCCGTATATAAGCTAGCATCTAAATTTATTTTAACTTTTTCTTTTTGACATTTACGGGGAGTCCATATAAGACCCTAGTACCATGTTTGAAATTTCGTCATGTATTGGGAAGTCATCACTTTGTAATTCGCCACCAATACCTTTAAGCAGTTCAATATGTAGAAGCTCAAAAACGAAAGGAATAAACATTACGCTCGGCAATGCCTATTTAGCGTCACAAGGTTTAGTGTCATTGAGAGATATTTGGATCAATACTCATTACGGGAGATGAACCGCCCATTGCAGTTCTCGCTAATAAAAACGCATGATGGGGCTGGAAGGTTGGAGACCTTTGGCAACCCGATTAGTTGTATTAGTCATCTAAGCCTAACTTACGACTAAACCATGTGTAATCTTGATATGGAAAGTCATTATCATAAATTAAATCTATTTGTTCTTTTATTACAGTGTAGTCATGACGTGCACGGCTTCTGTCATGACATTGACTATTCTTTTCAATTTGATTAGCTAAGAATAGTAGAGCAGCTTGGTTAAATAGCTTTATGTATTTAGGAATAGCGGATTGGAATCTAGAGTCTGCTTGGTCGTAATTATAACTGCACCCATAGTATGATGAAGTTATTTTACAGAATTTTTCTTGCCACTCATCCGAGTCAGATAAACTTAATAATGCATCAAATTGTCCAGGAGTGAATGTTGGGTGGTCATCACCTTTAACCCAAGCTTCTATATCACTGGCATGAGTACTCAAGTTTGTTTTTGTAAACCAACCTATAGTCTTTCCTACATCATCTGTGGAAATGCAATGCTGAATTTTTAAACGAGCATCTTCGTTTAACAAAGGATAAATTTCAGGGTATTTTGATAAAAAATAAGTTACATATGATAGAGGTAAACCCGCAGCAGCGATATTGCTATAAAAATCTTTATCTCCATTAATGGTATCGGAAAGGCTCGTTGAGTTCCTAGCGGCTAATACTTCCAATAGATTCAAATTAATTAGTCTGTTTTTATCACATTCCTCATTTTCAAGCTTGAATGCTATTTTCCACACAGAGCGAAATACATTTAGTTCAACAGGAGGCGTTGTTCGTTCTAAATACCTACTCACTACATATTTCTTCACTTTATCTCTAGTGTTTAACACTTCTGCTGATTCAGCTAAATCAACTAAGATTTCTTTCATTATATGTTGAGTATAAAACGGAGGTTTTATTAGAAGATCTTCCAGTGTATTTCTTAAAAGAGAACGTACCGTTTCTTTGTTGGGAGAATGAAGCTCTCGCTCTTTATTTAAAACAGGGTGAGCTGATAAGTGTCTTTGCTTTTGAAGGTATCTTAAATTTTCATACTCTAATGTATCTAATAGGTGAGTTTTTGAATGAACGTCTTCAATTAATTTAACTTCCCAAGAAGCTGAAGTTGGATTGGCTTCCTGAATAGCCGAAAGCTCATCAAGAATTTCTTTTGCTGATGCATCCCCATAAAGGTCAATTAGGCTCTGTAGTTTAAAAACAATATCGCAGACTGCTACAGACCAGAGCATAACTACAGCGGATCTATAGTTCTCATTTTGATATGAGGAGAGGACTTCCTCAAAATACTTTTGAGTCTTCCCATAATGAATTTTTTTAGCGATATTATCTAAAGTGAATTCTTGCATACTTTGAGTGCATCCCTGAATTTAAAAGTACAGTTAACAATTTATAGTGCGCTCGTCGCGCATATTTCTGCCGATGAAACGCTTATTTTTCTACTTTATATAGTTTTAACAAATTACCTAAGATATTACTATCACTAAGTTTTCTATTCTCTTTGGGCAAAACTAAATGGAGTAATATGCACGCTTCGCTCATTTTTGTGAATATGTAAGCGACAGTTTGACTATTCAATTAGTTATTATATTTTGGCAATATCAATGTTTGCTGAGCACTCATAGTCGCCTATCGGGTAAAGTCTAAACCAAGTTCTTATGACTACTTATAGCTAGTGATGTCTATAAGGTTAGGCAGGGATTACTTCATTTTAATACCTTCTTCATAGTTTGTTCATACGTGTATTTGCATACTCCGGCTAAATTCTTATTGAATAGGTAACATCATGACTTTAACTAAATCACTTTTAAGCGTAACCGTAGTAGCTGTATTGCTTTCTGGTTGTGAAATGAATAACGCAGGTAAAGGCGCAGCAATTGGCGCTGCTGCAGGTGGCGTATTAGGTAAAGCTACGAGTAACCATAAAGATAAACGCTTTTTTATTGGTGCAGCAATAGGGGCACTTGCGGGCGCAGCTGTTGGCGACTACATGGATAAACAAGAAGAAGCATTTCGTGATGAGCTAGCGGGTTCGGGCGTTGAAGTTGTGCGTGAAGGCGACAACTTACGTTTGGTTATGCCATCAAATATTACCTTTGCGACGGATCAATCGTATATTTCATCAGGTTTTAACGACACGTTAAATGCGATTGCTAACGTTATGAATAAGTACGAAAAAACCTACCTTAGTGTTGAAGGCCATACCGATAGCACAGGTAAAGGTAGCTACAACATGAACCTATCGCGAGAGCGTGCACAAAGTGTGAAAGACTATTTAGTGAATCAACAAATTATGGCTACACGAGTTAGCACTAAAGGCTATGGTGAAACACGTCCAATTGCGACTAATGAAAGTGTAAATGGTCGTGCTCAAAATCGTCGTGTAGAAATTCAAATAGTGCCTAATACGCAAGGTTAATTTGTAATTAATCTGATATCTGCCTGCTTCAAGCAAACTCAACGTAGTTAACGTTGAGAATAGTGACTTGAGATAGTTTATTATTCTCAGTTGAAGTGGGTTATAAACCGCGCTAATGCGCGGTTTTGTTTATTTAATAGCACTTTTAAATCGGTTAGCTGTCATAACTAGTTCTTTCACAGGGACATATTTATGGCAAAGTGGCGTTCGACAATTATTTTATCGATACTTTTACATGGATTATTGTTGTTTTTTTTAACAACTTTAAAGGTACCTGAAATAAAACAGCCGCAATCACCGCCAATTAAAGCCTATATGGTGAGTGTGCCAGCCAAAATTAAAGCAACACAACAAGCGCCTCAACAGAGTGTTAATAAAAGTGTGCGCATAGAAAAAAAGCCAAATGAGCCGGTAAATAAAACAGTATCAAAATCAGTAAGCTCTTCCAGTAAAAAAACAGAAAAAGCGGCTGAACCGGTAAACTCCACTATAACAACCTCGACCACAATAAATGCCCACTCTGCAGCATTAACGCCATATAAAAAAATCGACTTACAAAAAGGCCTTAATCGTATTTTACAGCAACAAATGGGATCTTTACCTGCTAGTACAACCTCTGCTGGTAAAACAGCTGATGAATACGAGACGGTAAAGAGGATCACAGTCCCAAAAGTACACTCTGCAGCGGTAAAGCCGCTGTTACAAATAGAGCAGCAAAGTATGCAATTTACTACCTACCGTAAAGGTGATACTTGTTTTAAAAAGGTGTTTATTGGCGCAGGGGTGATGCAAAAAAATGACTTACCAGATAGTTATTTAACCGCAGGGCAATTGTGCGGTAAAACTAAGTTAACAGAGGCTTATGATGCTGCAATGAACAAATGGCTTAGCAAAAAGTAGCAGCAAAGCCGCTGCTACTTTAATTTATTTAAGCTCAATCTTTATTAAACTGTAATTCACACAGTTTTTGATACAGCGGATTGCTGGCTAATAACACTTGGTGAGAACCCGTTGCTATTATTTCCCCATTTTCCATTACCACAATCACATCAGCATGTTTTACCGTGGACAGCCTATGGGCAATTATTAACGTTGTTCTGTTTTGCATTAGGTGCTCAAGCGCCGCTTGCACGTGGTGCTCACTTTGCGCATCTAGCGCGCTGGTGGCTTCATCAAGAAGGAGTATTTCTGGGTCTTTTAATATAGCGCGGGCAAGCACAATACGTTGCTTTTGCCCGCCAGATAACCTAACACCTTGCTCACCTAAAAAGCTGTGATAGCCTTGTGGCAACTGGTTTATAAATTCATCGGCATGGGCATGTTTTGCAGCGGCATACACTTGCTCATCGGTTGCATTTGGGTTGCCGTAGCGGATGTTATGCATAACATCGGAGCTAAATAAAATAGGGTTTTGCGCTACCATGCCCATTTTATTACGCAGAGTATTAAGTGATAGGTCTTTAATATTTATATCTTTAAACTTAATAGCTCCGCTGGCCGGATCGTAAAAACGTTGTAGCAATTCAAATAATGTAGTTTTACCAGCGCCAGAAGGGCCAACAATAGCCACAGTTTGGCCTTGCTCAATATTTAGGCTTATTTTATTAAGAGCACTTACATCTGGGCGAGAAGGATAGTTAAAGCTAATATTTTCAAGCGCAATTGCAGGGCTGCTACTTTCTTGCAGTAAATTACTATCTTGTGGGTTTAGCGGGTTTTCTATTTCACTTTTAACAGCAAGTAGCTCAAGTAATCTTGCAGCCGCGCCTGCTGCTCGTTGTAGTTCGCCATATACTTCAGCAACGGTTGCCACCGACATTGCCACCATAATAGCGTAAAACACAAATGCACCTAACTCGCCGCCGGTCATAGTACCCGCAAGTACATCGTTACCACCCACCCAAAGCATTGCGCTAATGGCACTAAAGGTTAAAAAAATCACTACGGCTATTAAAAACGAACGTTGTTTGATACGTTTTTTAGCCACGTTAAAGGCTTTTTCGGTCTCGAGTGCAAAGGCATGCTGTTCTTGTTCTTCATGGCTATAGCTTTGTACTACTTTAATATTTTGTATGATTTCGCCTGCATAGGTGCTGATGTCGGCAATGGCATCTTGGCTTGAGCTTGCTAGCTTACGTACCTTGCGGCCAAATATCATCATAGGAACAAGTACTAGCGGCACACAGGCCACAACCACTAAGGTGAGCTTTAAATTGGTGAACAGTAACATGGCTAAACCGCCCACCAACATAAGTACGCTGCGCAGCGCCATAGAAAACGATGAGCCGATAATAGATTGTAATAAGGTGGTATCAGTGGTTAAACGCGACATAAGCTCGCCACTGCGGTTTTCTTCAAAGTAGCTAGGGTGCAGCGTAACAATGCGATTAAACACGGCTTTTCGAATATCGTTACTGACTCGTTCGCCAATCCACGACATTAAATAAAAACGGCTAAAAGTGCCTACTGCTAATAAGCTGATTAAACCAATAAGTACTAATACGGCCTGCTGTAATTGCACCTTTGATCCAGCAATAAAGCCATGATCAATAACAAATTTAACACCTTGCCCCAATGACAAGTTAACGCCTGCCGTTACGAGTAATGCGGCTAGGGCGGCGACTACCATCCACTTATACGGTTTAATAAAAGCAAAAACAGGTAATAAACTGCTAAAAGCAGCCTTTTCGGCTATAGGTGTTTCTTTTGACATAGTGGATTCTTTTTGAAGGTTAAGGTATAGATATGGCATCAAGGTAATAAAAATCAATAGTATTGAATATCATCAATAAGGATTCGTTATGACTACAAATATAATAAACGGTGAATTTACAGTCGCTTTAGCGCCAATTGAAGGTTACGCCAAAGGGCAGCAAGGCATTAATTTAGGGCGTATGTCGATTGATAAAACATTTAAAGGTAGCTTAAATGCGACCAGCCAAGGCGAAATGCTCAGTGCTATGACGCCAACGCAAGGCAGTGCAGGCTATGTTGCTATTGAGCAAGTAGTTGGGGAACTTGAAGGTAAGCAGGGGAGCTTTGTACTGCAACACTTTGGCACTATGAATAAAGGTCAAGATAGCCTGATTTTAAACGTCATTCCCGATTCAGGTACTGATGAGCTTGAAGGCTTAAGCGGCAGTATGAAAATTCGTATAGAGCAAGGTATTCATTACTATGACTTTGAATACACTGTAGATAGTAAATAACCAGAATTCAGGTTAAATAAAAAAGCATAGGTAAATACTTATGCGGATTAATTATTGAAGACCATGAATTATAAGGAGCATAAATGGCTTTATCTGTTTGGTTGAGTTTGGCATTGGTATGCATGATGGGCGCGATGTCGCCAGGGCCAAGCCTTGCGGTGGTATTAAAGCACACGCTTAGTGGTGGCATGAAAAACGGCATGCTTGCTGCGCTCAGTCACGGTATTGGCGTTGGGCTTTATGCTGCAGCCTCATTACTTGGCTTAGGAGCATTGATGGCTCAATTTCCAACACTATACCAAATATTGGTGTATTTAGGCGCTGCGTATTTAGCCTATTTAGGTTTAAAAATACTGCTAGCAAAACCAAGTAATAACGAGCTGCAAGTACAAAAGAGTGAAGTAAGTGCGAGTAAAGCGTTACAAGATGGATTTGCGATTGCTTTTTTAAATCCTAAACTCGCGATTTTCTTTTTAGCGTTGTTCTCACAATTTATAGATCCGCAAAACCTCACTTTAAGCATTGGCATTATTATGTGCTTAACCGTGTTTGTAATTGATACTGGTTGGTATTTATTAGTTGCAGTGCTAACTGAGGTGTCTAAAAATCGTTTTGGTTTTACTAGGGGCTGTTGATCTTTCACATTGGTAGCCAAATCATTGCACATGCCAGCGCTAACATACTCTCAAACTGTAATTTCAATTTATCGTACCTTGTCGCTATAGCACGGAAGTGCTTTAGCC
>NZ_JACJEM010000099.1:0-6411 GCF_014164085.1 Pseudoalteromonas sp. SG45-5
CTGGATAATAAATCTATCTCGAGCAGCTATTTTCAGCGCTAACTGCGTTGAATTTACTTGCAATAGGCCAGCTATTGACGCGTAAATTCGCCTTGTTTTCACTGAAAATCTCTGGCTAGAGAAAAACTTTAAATATCATTATGGCTCAATACGTTAGCAAATCTCTTAACCAGAGTTCAGGTTAAGTAATTTTAGAAGTAGTAATAAAAACGGTTGAATCTCAAATTTAGCCGTTTTTTTATACTTAAACGTAAGTGGTTGTTTGATAAATAAGCATTTGAAGGTTCATCTTTAAAAATGCCTTGCGCCAAGGGTATCTATTTCATACTATAGCGCGCTGTTGCATTACACAATTGCAACACTGTGGAGGGATGGCTGAGTGGCTGAAGGCGCACGCCTGGAAAGTGTGTTTAGGTTTACCCCTAACGAGGGTTCGAATCCCTCTCCCTCCACCATTATTCAATATTAGGACGCTTTATGGCGTCCTTTTTTGTGCCTGTAACAAAGTAGAGCAATACAGGGAATAATAATACCTTCTCAATTTGAGTACTTAAACCCAGCGCTAACTACGTCAAAGGTTTCTTGTTACACGGATGCAGGAGAAAGAGTAATACAGGAACAATGGCTGAAAATAACTAAATAACGAAATTTTTCCTTGTTATCAACAAGGTTTTGAACTTAATAATAACTCACTTAATTAAGCGAACGAGTATTAGGTGTACTTACCACTTTATATGGTGTGCAAAAATCTAATAAGCTCTTGTTTTTCAATTGGCTTTGAAACATAGCCATCAAAAAACTGTTTATAGAGCTCTTTTTGCTCGGCAAACACATTTGCGGTTAGTGCGATAATAATTTGTTTACTATCTATTTTCTTTATTTTTTTACATGCTTCAAAACCATCCATTTTTGGCATCTGAATATCCATAAAAATTATATCAGGTGATAAAGATTCATAGAGTGAAATTGCCTCAAGGCCGTTATTTGCAATAACAATGTTTGCATGCGTAGGCGCTAGCATTGCGGTTACCACAAGCTGATTAATTTTATTGTCTTCTGCGATTAAAATTGTTTTATTTGTTAAGTCAGGAAAGTCTAAACCTTTTATATTTAAGTCAGTTGGTTTTATGCTCGCTTGTTTAAGTGGCAAATAAACACTAAATTGACTGCCAACACCTAACTCACTCGTTACTTCAATTTCACCCTTCATTAAATTGACTAATGATTTAGTGATTGGCAGGCCAAGCCCTGTACCACCATACTCTCTGGTGGTTGACGTTTCTGCTTGCTCAAAGCGTTCGAATAATCTATCAATAGTATCTTGTGAAATGCCAATTCCCGTGTCAGAAATGACGCTACAGACTCTATTATCATTTGTTAATTTAAATTCAACGGTAACGCCACCTTTATGTGTGAATTTAATTGCGTTGGAAATTAAATTTAAAAATATTTGTCTGAGCCTAACCGCATCACCGACCCAATATTTATGGTCAATATTAGAAATAAAGCGTAAGTAAATATGCTTTTCGTTTGCTGGTACACTTAAATCTGACTCTAAGTGGTTTATTAATTCGTCTAGTTCAAATGGTTTTTTTTCAAGCGACAACTTACCTACTTCAATCTTAGAAAAATCAAGTATGTCATTAATAATGGTGGTAAGCGCTCTGGTTGAATAAAGGGCTTTATTTAGAAAATCTTTTGATTTTTCATTAAGAGATTGCTCTTGTAATAACTGTAAAGTACCTAAAACGCCATTCATCGGGGTGCGAATTTCGTGACTCATGTTTGCTAAAAATTCTGACTTCGCTTTTGAAGCTTGTTCGGCTAACTCTTTTGATTTAGCGAGTGCATGCTCGTGTGCTATTTGATCTGTTAAATCATATGATATACCTAAATAGCCCACTATTTTTCCGTAGTCATTTAATAGCGAGGTGACACTTAAACTTATTTGGGTGTGTTCGTTATTACTATCAACATAGGTCCATTGGTTGGTATCTGGCACAGTCGGTGTTGCTTTGGCTATGAATACTTCAAATCCTGGTTTTATTGGTTTTTTGAGCTCTTGCGTAAGCAGCTCTGCTCTTTCGATAACTTCGTGCGCTAGATGAAAAATAGCGGGTGTTTCAATTCCAATCACTTTGCTTGCTTGGTAGCCAAGCAGCTTCTCAGCGGCTGGATTAAATTCTGTGATTAAACCGTTTATATCGGTAGCAATAATAGAGTAACTTGCGCCATTTAATATACTACGCTGCAAAGTACTTATGTTTTCAATTTGCAGCGTTCGCAATTTCACTTCACTTTCTAATTGTGAATTTGCGAGTTCAAGTATTTGTTCATGTTTTTTAGCGGTATCTACTTTTAATTGTATTTTTTGCGCCTTTCGATACAAAAACAACTGTAAAGCGAAGATAAAAATCATTGTAAAAAGAGTTAAAAATACGCTATCAACCAAAGCCTGATATTTGTTGGGTAAGTGTAAGCTTTCAATAAATGCATTAGAGCCGTGAAGTGTTACTTTCCAGCTGCGTCCCATAATTTGGATTGTGTTTGAGGTGTAAAACGCTGAGTTATTGTTTTCATCACCGTACTGAAAGAATGTAAATTCGGTATCGTTATATAAATCGCTGATGGTAAGGTAGTTTTCATCTACTTGTGCAAGTGAATCTAAAATATTGTTGATTAATAAAGGCGAGTATGTCCAACCTATTAGTGCTTCAAGGCGTTTTTCTCTGTTTGTTGGTACGGTAATGTTTTTATAAACAGGGATTAAAATTAAAAAGCCTTGCTGTGTTTTTTTATCGGCTTGTACCAAGGTAATGGGGGCTGAAAGTTGAGCGCTATTATTAATTGCAGCATTTAATGCCGCTTTTCGGCGAATAGCCTCAGATCCAATATCAAGCCCAATTGCTTGTAAATTGTTTTGTTCAGGAAAAATATATTGAATAATAAAGCGCTCATCGTCATAGCGAGACAGCTCTTTGAGATTGAACTTTTTATCAGGCCTGTCATTTTTAGCATCTTCTAAAAACTGTACTAATTGATCAGAGCGTACTCTTTTAACATAGCCAATACCATTAGCCCCAGGAAATTCGAGCGCGTAGTTACGACTATTAGAGTAGTTTGTTATGGCTTGATAATTTAAGTTGGCAACACCTATTCCATGTATAAACCCTTTTAAGCCATATAACCCGTACTTATAAAGATGAACTCGGTTATTTATTCCCGTTGTTAACGTTGTTAGTCGAGTGTCTAAAGCGGTTACAATTTTAGAGTCGATTGCTTGTTGATGCTTAAGATGCTGGAAAAACGAGAAAATAACACCGATAATCAGAATTAAAAGCTGAACAACTGTTTGCAGCACAAACTTTTTATTAGCCCAGCGTGTTAGAACCATATATACATCCTTTTTTATGTGTTTGTGTTGGGCTTTGAATACTTTGTGATGAAGCTAAATATAGCACTTATTTAAAAGCTTACAACCAGAATACTTAAACTCTGTTGAACTTTAGAGATTGAATTTCTTGCAGTTTGCTTTGTTTTTAAGCTGAAGTAGTATAACTAACCAAGATGTATTTTTTAATACCTATTTAAACCACTCTTATGATAAAACTAAACTAAGTGCAACCAACGTTTAAGCTACGCAGATGTTAACTTTACAGCAATGGCGATCGCAGGGCCGATTTATTCACATTAATGGTCATAAGGTATTTACTAATACTGCTGGTGACATAACTAAACCAGCATTACTGTTAATACATGGTTTTCCCAGTGCGAGTTGGGACTGGGAAGGTATGTGGCAAGCGCTCAGTGAGCAGTACTTTGTGATCACGCTTGATATGTTAGGTTTTGGTTTATCGGATAAACCTAAAAATTCAGACTATAAAATCACTGAACAAGCCGATTTGTATACTCAGTTTTTAAACACATTAAATACTAATGATATACATATTTTAGCTCATGATTATGGCGATACAGTGGCTCAAGAAATATTAGCAAGGCAAGTACATAATCAAAGTGCCATAACGATCAATAGTGTTTGCTTTTTAAATGGTGGACTGTTTCCAGAAGTGCACAAACCCTTATTTATACAAAAATTATTATTATCTAAGCTTGGTTGGCTAGTGCCAAAATTGATGAATAAACAAAAATTCGCCAATAATTTAGTCACTGTTTTTGGTAAAAATACACCGCCTTCAACACAGGTAATTGACACATTATGGACATTATTAATTTATAACGATGGCCTAAGTGCAATGCCAAAACTGATTCATTATATAAACCAACGCAAGCAAAACCGAGAGCGTTGGGTGGGTGCTATTATTAACAGTAATATTCCTATTACGTTCATCGCAGGCGGGGAAGACCCTATTTCTGGCAAGCACATGATTGAGCATTATAAAAAGCTTATCCCAAACGCCAGCGTTAAAGAGTTCCCAGAGCTTGGTCATTACCCGCAAGTCGAAGATGCTGATGCAATTACTCAGGCTTATTTAAAATTTAGAGAAGCCATTAAAAAACGCGGCTAATTTATGCGCCGCGCTTGTAAGTTAAAGAACTCTGGATATTTAGGCTTTGAACCTTAGTATTTTTGCTTCGGTGCTTTTAGTTGTTTTTCAAACTCATCAGAAAAGAGGATAGTGCCGTCATCTTCCTCAGTAGGGAATGCAGCAATCAGTAAATCATCTTCTTCAAGCCCCGGTGTCCAGCGGCTAAACCAATCCGCAAGAGGAATTGCTTTAGCGCTGCAGCCAGCCCATTCACCAGTTGCCCATGCTTCTGCAAATTCGCGAGTTGGCCAAACGGGTACGCAGTCGTCATCTTCATTGGCAAGCATAACGCAGCCATCATCATCGTTTAAAATCCATACTTGTTTGAATTGCTGTACGGTTTCGAACATATAGGCTAGGCGTTTTTTTGCCCCAAGCCCTAAAATTACTGCTTGTTCTTCACTTAAATTTGGCGTTGTCATAATTGGCTCACTCTTAATTACTATATCTATATTATATGCACACAAGTATATCGAGTTATATGACAGAGTGTTGAAAAGTTACTATTTAATTTCATCGTTGTAGATCTAATTTACATACATATGAGTATAAATTTGTCACTAATTTGAGCGATCATTCAAAATAGACTTGAATGTTTGTCAAAAGACCGCATTGTAGTAAGCATACTTTTAATGAAGGATTGAAAAATGACCACCGATTTACTTGCTCCGTTTAAACTAAATAACACGATTGAGCTTAAAAACCGTGTGCTTATGGCACCACTAACACGTTGTATGGCAGATGATAATTTAGTGCCAACGCAAGATATGGTTGACTATTATGCTCGCCGTGCCCAAACCGGTTTAATTATTAGTGAAGCAACGATTATCCGCCCTGACGCGCAAGGCTACCCAAATACACCAGGATTATTTACCAGTGAGCAAATTCAGGGTTGGAGAAAAGTTACAGATGCAGTGCATGCAAGTGGCGGCAAAATGTTTGCTCAACTTTGGCATGTTGGCCGTGTTGCGCATCCTCACTTTTTTGATGGTGATGTACTTGCACCATCGGCAATCGGCGTTGAAGGCTCTGTACCACGTATGCGTGAGCTTACCTACATTACGCCAAAAGCAGTTACAATTGACGATATCAAAGGCTTAGTTGCTGATTACGCAAAAGCGGCAGAAAATGCCATTGAAGCGGGTTTTGATGGCGTGGAAATTCACGGTGCTAACGGGTATTTGATTGATCAGTTTTTGCATTACGCTGCCAATACACGCAGCGATGAATACGGTCAAACGCCTGAAAATATGTCGCGTTTTGCACTAGAAGTAACGGATGCCGTTATTGCTGTAGTCGGAAATGAGCGTACTGCTTTGCGCTTAACACCGGGCGCTTATTTTAATATGAGTGAAGATAGTCGTGACAAAGCCGTGTTTGATTATTTATTACCAGAGCTTGAAAAAAGAGATTTAGCGTATTTACACGGCGGTATTTTTGACGACAGCACAACGTTTGATGCGCTTGAAGGTAAAACGACCTCTGAATTTTTACGTGCGGGCTACAAAGGCACACTTGTAGGTGTAGGCAGTTATAGTTTTGAAGCAGCCAAAGAGGCAATTAACGACGATAAATTTGATTTAATAGCGATTGGTCGCCCACTTATTGCGAACCCTGACTACATTAGTAAAATTGAAAATGGTGAAGAGTTAGTGCCATACAGCGATGAGATGCTTGCTGAGTTAAAATAAATTACTCGTTGTAATAAGTTTTAGAAAATAATTAAGACACTTTAAGTTATACCAAACTGCATAAATCTTTGATCAATTTAACGAATTAAATTGCACTATAACGTCGTTAAAAATTTTTTATTTAGAACAACTAGATACAAAAATTTTTGCCTAGTTCTAGCGTAATTTTCTTA
>NZ_JACJEM010000009.1:0-97378 GCF_014164085.1 Pseudoalteromonas sp. SG45-5
ATGTGACATGTGAAAACTAATAACAATAGTCATAATTTCACTGGTCGTCATACGCCCTGCTCGCTGACGTTTTTGGGTGCCATCTTCGAGTAATTGTTTTTTCCATTGGGGTATAAATACTTTGCAAAAATCATCGACATCGCAAAACAATTCAACTAATTTAATCATGCCTGTTCCTTGTTTATCCAATCGCTCTTGGTCGAAAGATCGGATCTCGGAACAGGCATTTAGTTCAATTTCTTAAACGAGATTCAGGTTAAGTAATAAATCATTGCTCTTAGCTAATAGATCGTTTTAATGCTTTGCTTTTTGAGTAACAATCATTTTATTTTACTGAACCAGTTTTACGCGCAGTATTGTTGAAGAGCTACGCCCTAAGTTATCAACAACTTTCACCTCAAATATTCCGATTTTTGGCTGCCAGAAAAACGCCGTATCGCGTTCTACTTTACCTACAAAGCTATTGTTTACAAACCAATATAAAGCACTTGAGTCTGTGTCGGTAGTTGCTGTAAATGGTAAACTTTCTTGCGTTAATTTACTGGCTCTTACCGTGTAACTGATCAAGTTGCTCGGAGATGTAATTGTCGGCGCTGAGCCCAAAGTGCTCGTATCATTAATTGCACAAGAAGCAAGGTAAGCTGGAGGTTGGCGTTTTACGATGCCTGCTTGTTTAAATAATCTAATTAAGTCTGATGGCCAAAACTCATACACGGCTTTTGTTGTTGTCGATTCGTCAAAGCGGCATGCTCTTGCCCCCGATGCTTTATCGATAAAAATTTCTCGATGCACATCAGAGATTTTAATCGGTGATTTACCAGGAATAAAAAGCCCTTTTTGAGTTTTAGGGCAATGAACATTAGGCAAATCACCTGTTGTTGAGCAAATATCTACTTTTTCGATATTTAAGCCGCCCCGCTTTATATCGCCTTTTATTAATCCGTAGCTTTCTAATGAGCGAATTATTTCAAAAAATAAAGGGGCTGCGGCTTGTCGGCCAATAAAAGAAGGATGCCCTTCGCCTGAAAAATTACCGACCCAGGTTGCTAACACATAAGGGCCTACAATACCGACTGACCATGCATCACGAAAAGCAAATGAAGTGCCTGTTTTCCAATAAATAGGGTACGTTTTTCGGCTCTGCTGTTGAAAAGATATTTCATCAACTGCGTTGTTTTTACTTAACATCTGTAGCGTTAAATAAGCGGCTTCGGGGCTAAGTAAACGTTTCTTGGTATTATTTTTAAGATCGCGCTCAGGCTCTTGTTGTAAAATAATCTCGTTTTGATACATCCCTAAGTTAGCTAACATAGCGTATAGTTTGACCAGCTCTAACATCGTGACTTCGTTGCCACCTAATGCCAAAGCCAACCCATAAAACTCTTTAGGCTGTAACTTTTTTATATCAGCCGCAACAAGTAAGTCATAGAGTCCCACTTTTTTTAAACGATACATTAGATTGACGGCAGGCACGTTTCGACTTAGCACTAAGGAATCAGTCGCCGATATAGGTCCTAAAAACTGCTGATCGTAGTTTTCTGGGGTATAGCCACCAAAGCGTTTAGGAGCATCTTTAACCAGCGATAATGGATGAATTAATCCTTCATCTATTGCCAGAGCATAAATAAAAGGTTTAAGAGTGGAGCCAGGCGAACGTTTTGCACGCGTACCGTTTACTTGTCCACTGATTGTATTATTAAAAAAATCAACTGAGCCTAATTCAGCGACTATTTCCATCGTTTCATAATTCAATAAAATTGCAGATGTATTAGTGATCCCTTCTCTTTCGCGTCTCTTTATATAACTTTTTCCATGACGCTCCAACAGCTTTTGTAAGCTTAAATTTATTGTTGTTTTATACTCTGCAGACTCAAGGTGCGGGAATTCAATTTGTAGGTTATTAATAAAGTGTGGCGCTTCAAAAGGCAGCTCGGAGGATGAATGAACGCTAATGGGCAGCTGCATTGTAGCACTCCAGTTTTTATCACTAGGGTGCGCTTCAAGCCACCGAGAAAATAGTGTTTGTCTTGCATCTAATAGTATTGCTTTAGCTGATTGCTTAATTGGATTTCGTTTGCTTGGATTTTGCGGCACTAGACTCAGTAATAATGATTCAGGTAAGTTGAGCTTAAATGCTGGTTTTTTAAAATAAATTAAACTTGCAGCCCCAATACCTTCTATATTTGAGCCATAAGGCGCTAAATTAAAATACGCTTCTAATATCTGTTTTTTATTGTAGTGACGCTCTATTTGTAAGGCACGAAAAATCTGTTCAATTTTCCCCAAAACAACATGTGTATTCATACCAAAACGCAACCGAGCAACTTGCATTGTTATTGTTGATGCCCCAACGCGGCGACTTCTTTTAATATAGCTGGTGTAAAATGCTTTTGTTAAAGCAATAAAATCAATGCCAATATGCTGATAAAAATATTGATCTTCATACAATAAAGTCGCTTGTTGAACGCTTAAAGGAATTTTTTCGATGGGCGTCCATAATCTATACCGATCATCGGTGGCTAAATTTAAGCGTAACAACTTACCGCTGCTGTCGTAAAATGCCGTTGAGTAAGTGGTTGATTGAGTTATGTCTGGCTTTGGAACAAAGACATACCACAGCACTGCAAGCAATGCTGTGGCCAATAAAAATAGCTTGATCCGCACGCTGTATTTCTTATTTAGCGGCAGTAACATCAACATGGCCAGACTGAGAGTGCGCTTTTACACTGAGATCATACATAGACTCGGCATAAACCGGCGGCACTACAAAGCGACCTGCCGCAGTCACTTTCACTTTATATGTTAGCTCGGTCATCATATCGCCAAAATCACCATAAAATATTACTCGGTCTTCGCGAATATCGGTATATTCAGACTGCCAATGATTGTATTTATTACGCACGCTGTCTCTTAGTATTTCAAAGCCGCCTGGGAGCAAATCAATAATGGCAACATCCGAGATATTTTTACCCGTTGTGCTACGTACACGTAATACAACATTAAGCTCTGCACCTTGGGCAACACTCGATACATTTTTGCCGCTGTCATCTTGATATTCTCGAGTCACTTCTAAACCATTGCTTAAGGCTTGTTGAGGTAAATGTGTATCAAATCCAGATTGACTCATCATATAAAACGAACGAGGCGCAGCCAAAATATCGAGTTGCTCTACGTCGGTTAAAAATGATGCTTTTGGATAAGGTGTATTAGTTACTGTTAATGCCTCGGTTGTGCCTTTTTGAGTTGTCGCTTTGATTTTTACATCATCTGATTGCGTTGCTAAGAGCACAACGTTTGAATAAGCGCTCATTGCTAATACTGACCAAGCAGATGATAAGGTGTTGTAACGTCCTTCAAAAATAGGTTCAACAACACTCAATAAGTCATCTTTTGTTAGTTGTTTTAAACGCTCTGGAAAATGTTTTGATAACAAATAAATATATTGTCCGTCATGTGCAAGGCGTGAATCATAAGGACCCCAAGTCACTGACTGAGTATCATCGCCTATTTTGTAGCCATCAATGAGTGCGTGTGCTTTATCGCTGGCGCGCATTAGCTGATAAGTCGCTCCCATAAATGCTGACGATATATCTTGCTGCCATGCTTTAGTGCTATCAGCATTAAAGCTTTTTTCTAGATCAGATAAATAATTTGTGGTTACTTCACCTTGGCGAGTTAACAAATAGATAGCGTAAGCGCGGTTTCTGTTATTAGTTGCCAACAAGCCGCTCGCTATATTGCGGACACCTTCAAACCCCATATCCCACATGTCATTTGGGATGGCTACACCGGCTTCTTTGGCATCCAACAAAAAGTGCATAACGTAAAGAGAAGAATAAATTGATGCTCTCGTATTACCAGGCCACAGCATAAATCGCCCATCGGGTAATTGACGTTTACGAAGTGTATCGATTAAGTTATTTATACGACTGTGTTTTTCCGACACATTACCCATATAGCTCGGGTGTTCTAAATAATCGAGCACCGGAAATACACTACTGACCACTTGCTCAGTGCACATATGAGGGAAGTTATCTAAGTAGCTTATCAGCCCATCGACCAAAGCTAACGGACTTTTCGATGCCGTTATACTTCCTTGCGCCAAGCTAGGGTATAGCTTTCTGGGCACTGTGAGGTGTTGTTTACCTGACTCGGTAAAGCCACTGTCAAAGCTGCTAACAAAAGCAACTGCAGGGCGAATACTCAACGTCGCTGTTCGCTGGCTCACGTGCTCACCCGATGCAGCTGTAAAAGTAATTGAGGCAGCGCCTAATTTATCGAGTACTTTAACCCGAAAGGTCAATGTGTCTTCTGCGTTTTCATCAATGTTTAACGTTAATTGTGCATCGCTTAGTATTTCAAGATTATCAGATTCAAGGGCTTTCACCGCAATTGAAAGCTGCTTACCTGAATCTTCAACAGTATTAGCAACACCTAGTGTAATATCAAATTCATCTCCTGGCGCTACTGTAGTTAATACATTTGGCGTTAATACAAATGGCCCTTTTACAAGCGTTGTACTTTGTTTAACACCTACGCCATTGTCATTAACCGCAACAGCCATAACACGTAACTGACCTGCAAATGTATCAGGAATAGTAAAGGTCAGTTCCTTGCTTTTAGTGTCTGGCGTTAAAATACCTGACCAAAATGCGACTGGTTTTTCTACTTTTCGAGAAAATGGATTTAGCTGTTTACTCTCAAAGCTTGACGCCATAAGCCCAGCATAACCGCCACCTGCGGAGGCAAGCTCTCGCACTAATTTAAAGTCAGGTAAAATAAGATCAACAATTTGCATTGTGCCTACTTCTAATGCACGCTTTTGTAAAAAATGGTTTAACGGCTTTGGTGTTTGGTACTGAGCAACTTGTAAAATCCCTTCGTCTATTGCAAATATAAGCATACGCGATGGCTTACTTGCACTGTATGAAATAACTAAATCGTCACCAGGTTTTACTTTGTCAGGGATGTTTACATCCAGTTTTATTTCTCGTTTACTGCGATCAATAACAAACGGCTTTACGGCATAGCTCAATGGGCTGGTAAATATTTCTCGAGACTCAAGGCTTCGCACAAAAGACACATTAATATAAGCATTACCTTCTATGCCTTTAGGTAGCGTTATTGTTTGTATGCTGCTTGTTGTTTTACTACTAAACCATTTAAAAGCATGTACTTTATTGGTTTCAATTGTAATTAAGCCTGAGCCGGTATAAGGCGCGACGATGCTCATTTCTATTGTTTCGCCAGGCTTGTAATCTTTTTTGTTTAATTGAAGTTGTAGCTCAGCATTTTTTTCAAGTTTACCCGCTAAATTACCTGTACCGTTTACCGTAAACGATACTCTACTGACCGTATTACCGTGACTATCAACCAACTCGGCTAAATAATCGCCTGGTTCGTCGGTTGGTAGAATAAAATCTGTTCCATCCTCACTAATATAAAATGCATCTGTTGTAAGTTGCTTACTTTTTTGTACCGATTGGTATTTATACGTTCCGTTACTTTGCTGAACCAATGTGGATACGTATTGTTGTTCAATTAAATTTAACGATAACCCATCGCGGGCAACAAGTTCAGCGTCTGAGTTAATGTTAATAAATCGAACGACTCGTTTGGATTTTTTAGATATGTAACTTAAATCGCCGTCGGTTTTATAGCCAACTAATTGTTTAACCGGTGAGACAAGCATCGCACTATTAGCACGAACACTTCTGCCTCCACCTTCTTCGTATCCTTGAACCGCAAAATTTAACTGATACGTTCCCGCCTCATAACGCGTTAAATCAATATTAAACTCAGCCTTGCCTTCATCGTCTGTTTTGGTTTCATCTAACGATTCATTTGTTTGTCTAATATTTTGATCCCCACTGTTGGGATCAGAAAACACATAATCTTTATGTTCGCTAAAGTAAAAGCCTGCTGGTGTTAAACGTAAATCAGCGGTTATGCGTCTATTTTGAGCCGGTGTACCAAATAGATTTTCAAGGCTTACTAATGCTTTAAATTCTGCCGCACTCACCCACCCTTTGGTAGATGACACTGAAAATTTACTGTTGATTTTTAGTCTATCTGGCACAAATTCTTCTACTTTAAAGCTCGTACTGCCTAATTGATCACGTCGATTATTTTTAACCAATTGCACAGACACATAATATGTTCCGGTCGCTGAGCTATGCTCAGTTGCAAAGTTAAAATCAAGTAAGCCATATTTATTTAAACGCACACGTTTATTAAAAACCGTGGCGCCTTTAGGATCTGTAATTTCTAATTCTAACGGTATATCCCCTAATTTTGAAAAATCTGATTGCTTAACAATGGTCGCTAAATTAACCGTATCACCAGGGCGGTAAATGCCACGATCTGAAAATACAAACGCATCTATTTGATTACTTCCTTGATAGCCAGAGCTCACTCCGCCAGTATCAAAACGCGAATAGTTAATCATACGAGCATGGCGGTTATAAGGAATAAAAGACGCGTCAGATTTTGTCTCTACCACAAAAGCAACGGGGGTCTGCTCTTGTGTAAACCATGTTGTAATAGGGAACGATGCATGCCCTTTCGCATCGGTTTTACTATCTAAAACAACGAGTCCATTTTTACCCAGTAATGAGACTGTTGCGTGCGCTACAGGATTGCCTGTTTCGATAGACTGCACAAACACATCATGAGAGCCATCTGCATTATTTTTTACCAATAAACCTAAGTCTGTAATAAGAATAAGTCGTTTTTCATTAGGCCCGTAGACATAATTGTCTTGTGTGTTAAGGGCTTGGGCATCAACAAAAAACAACCCCAACCCTAGTGAATCATTATAGTTATCACTTAAATCAAGTGACGAATACACCGCCTTTTTTGGATGTTCCGTTTTTAGCTTAATTTGTCGTGTAGAAACCGTACTTATATTTTCTTCTGTAAAGTAATAACTGTTAAATTCGGGGTTAGTAATATCACCCCTGGTTTGACTCACGAGGTGATTAATTTGATCTGCGTGTACTTTACCAACCTTAACGTGAATTGCTTTTACGCCTCGGGTTAAAAATGACAGTTTGTGATCGCCATTTTTTGATAAAAGCGCACCGTCAGACATTATTTTTACTTCGGTGGGGTACATAGGTGTATTTAAAATGCTGTCGTAGGCGTTAGTCATAATAAAATCACTGGCCGATTTTAGCCCAGCGTCAATATGTACATAAACCTGTCTATTTTCTGGTGCGTCAAATACAAAGCTGTGCAATTTAGCCGAATCTTGCGCTGCTGGGATCATAGTTAGCTTAATTTTTTGCGATTTTTCGAGCACTGCATACGTCACTTCTCGCGGGCTACTCCAGTATTTATCTTCCCCATTAGCAGTTGTTTTTGGTAAAACATAAGCCGTGGTTTTGCTAATCACATCTTGCGCGGCAATAGCAGCAGTAAAATCTAAAATAAGTGTTTGTTCAGGCTCGTCTTCGGTATTTCTTACCAGCAGCATATTAGCAGTGTTAACTCTAAAAAAACTATTAACACTTGGGATCAAAACAGACTCTTCAATGCTGGTTACCGTTTTTGATGATCCCGCAACCGGCTTTACGCCACCGTCGAGTGTGAGGTACATATAACTTTCGGTATCTTGAATACGTACCGGCTCTGACGTAATGTAAATTTCTCGTTGATGTTTGTCATAAGTGACATCAAATTTGTATTCAGCCACCGAACTCTTACTGTTTTTAGTTAGTGATTGAGTGAGCTTTAATTTACTTTTTATACTGTCTATATTTGTCGGATGGCTTGCTTTTAACGTCGCGATAACTTTGTGACTTTTAGTTTTAGGGTCTTGATAAAACGCCAGTGAACTTAGGGTTAAATTAAAGCGCGGCGTTTTAAATACGTGTTCATCGTCGCTCAATTTTATATCCGTTTTAAAAATAGCGGTATCAAAACTAACGCTATATTCTTGCCCCGCTGGCCAATCTTGCTTTGGCGTAAACTTAAGCTGATTTTCGCTATACCACGTCCATTCACCAATAAGCTCTGGAGTTACTTTTATACCTTTAGTGAACTGTTTACCGACCAAATCTAGCTTAGCAACGGAATAAGACACTGTGCTGGTGTTCTCTACCCCTTCTAAAATAGGCGTAAAATCAATATATAGTGGTTCAGCAATAAGTGCATCAGATGGAGTAGTAAGCAACGGTCCTGAATGACTGGCTTTATAGCTAACCGGCTGTGGAAGGGAGAGAAAAATACAGTAACTAATAACAATTAAACACAGCACTGAAAAACAGCTAATAAATAGTTTTTTTCGCTGTTGAGCATAAGTAACTAACCTGTTTAAATTCGACGTTAGCCACGTAGGTTGCTGCCATACAATAATGCCAAAAGCGTTTAAAACAACAAAAAACACACTGAGTAAGGCACTTAAACTCACATACGCTTTTACTTCAATATTTGTGCTATTTAGCCACCATGCTATTGCGCTAAACAGTCCCGCACCAAAGGTTCCAAAAAAGATGCTCATTAATACATTAGCTATTTTTGATGCGAAGTGACTCTTTTTTAAATAAGTCCCTTTATTGCTTTTATCCACTTGTTTTATCCTTTGCTTTTGGGGCTGTAATCGTTTTAATCTTGTTTATATTGTTGTGGCACAAACCGATAATGGCCGGTAATTTCATAATCAAAAAGCACATCGCTTTTTTCAGGGCCTCGCCCTATATTATGAACAATTAATGAGTTACCCGTGCCCTGCGCTTTGTCATTAACAACCATACCAATATGCGGTAGATTACCAGCTAACATCCACGTGACTATGTCGCCTGCTTTATAGTCCTGCGCCTTTTTTGAGTTACTTAAAACGTCTCCGTGGCGCTTAAAGTAAACTTGTAAATTTGGTACACGCCGATGATCGATATTTTTATCGGGCTTAGTTAAGCCCCAAATACGTTTTGAGGGATACAACGTAAAGTTTTTTATCATATCTTCATGAACAAGCTTTTGTAAATCAACACCTAATTGGCGGTAAGCACGAATTATAACATCGGTACACACACCAATATTATCGGGTACATCACCGCCTGGGTAAGCGATTGAACGATAAGCCCCATCATACTTTACTTGATGCGTTGTTCTCTCTAGCAAGGCCGTCACAATATCATCATTAAATGAGGCTGCTTTAGCATTTACGCAAAATAAGGCAACTGAACACGCAATAAACCGTATCATATAAAAATCCTTTTGATATTAATTTACCGAACGGTGGATAATTAGCTAAAGAGTGCGAGCAACGTACTCAACCACGTTTAATTTTTCACGGCCATCAGTAAAATGCTCATCTAAGCTATATGCCATAATCTCAAGTGGTGCATCATAATAACCAGCACACTGAATTTCTGTAATATAACGAAGTATAAACGCCTCTGCACCAAGATTATTCCACTGAGCAACATGAACAAGCTCATGAAAGTGCACCCTTAAGTTGTCGGCAACGTGTGAAAGCATATAATAAGTATTTTTATACGTTACGCCTGCTGCATCCATATCGATAAAGTCACCCAATCCCATTTCACGCAGTTCAGGAAAATCTGGTTTAGGTATTTTATCAACCACAACATAAAACGCATTTTTTAAAAATTCGGTAGGATAAAAACCTGCAAACTCACTGGCAAATTTGTCACAGCTAATTCTCTGGTCTTTATATTCTAGGTTTGTCTTATCAATCCATTGATCTACTTGATTTAACACGTTTAATCTCCATAATATTAACGTTATTCGTCTGCTGTATGGGAATTCTAGATTAAAACATACCTGATCTAGAAAACACCTTAGATACTTATCACTGCTGTGTATGCGTTGTTATTGCTAATTAGTTTAGAGCAACCACAACGCACACTGCTGCAACCTAAGCGCTAAAGCTAAACACGCCCTAGCCTTCTTCTTCAACCAATGATTCTAGTAAATCATGTATTTCAGCTTTGAGCTCTTTATCAGCAATTTTGTTCGCACTGACTTTAGCATCTTGCAAATTCTTAATTGCTTCGTCTTTTTGACCTAATTCAAGCTGTAACGTCGCCATTGAAAAAGCAACAGATGACATATGATCTTTATCGTTAATCGCAATCGACTTCTCTAGTGCCTTTTCGTAACCTACGATGGCTTCTTCTAACTCTTCGGTAAAATCAGCAAGAGTTTCCCATTGTACTGGGTGGTCTTTTGGGGTATTTTCGTTTTCAATACAAATTGCTTTTAATTGCCCATAAAGTAGCTCGAATTTTTTTGTATCGTTTTTATTAGCCGCAGCCATTAACTCTTCAGCTAGGTCGTGTACCGCTTTGTAAACTTTGGTATTCATCATTACTCATCATCCTTTTTTGCCACTAAATAATTTACTCGTACCATTTAGCACCAATGTGTTATGTCAGCCGTTATCAATATTTTAAACAACTGTTTTAAATAGTGTATCACTTGGCCTAATAATACATTAATAATGGGTAGCACGTAGAAGTTAAACACGACGTAGGTGAAATATTTATACATGAAATAGAATATTAGGACCTGTTAAGACTGAGCTATGCGTTAAATAAACTCGCAAGCCAATCAACCGTAAAAATAGTCGTAAAAATTTTTAGTCCAACCACCGCTAAAAACAGTAAAATAAGCAGAGCTTTAACCTTGTTACTTTTTAGATTATTCCAATACAACATTCTTGTATTAAACTCTGTTTTTAATTTACTTATTGCGTCTTTCATCTTAACTCCCTTCATGTTTACTCCCAGTACAGCACTGTAAATTCGACATGCATTTTCTTTTAGAGTAAACCATCGACTAAAAATCGTCCCTACAAAATAACGAATAAAGCGTAACAGCGTGTTTCGAACTCTCCATCATAACTAATCTGAACTCTGGATAATAAATCTATCTTGATCAGCTATTTTCAGCGCTAACTGCGTTGAATTTATTTGCAATAGGCCAGCTATTGGCGCGTAAATTCGCCTTGTTTTCACTGAAAATCTCTGGCTAAAGAAAATAAATTTAAATATCATCATGATTCAATACGTTAGTAAATCTCTTAACCAGAGCTCAGGTTAACTAAATTGCGACTCCTGTAAGTTTACAGAGTAATTATATACTCAACTGACATCTAAAAATAAATTCAGTGCTACACTCATAGCTATTCTAAGCCCGTTAACAGCCAACTAAATTAGTCAATTATGAAACAATGCAATCAATGTGGTAAATGCTGTACTAAATACGGCGGTGGTGATTTAAGTGCATCAAAAGAAGAAATTGATTTATGGGAGCTTTTTAATCCTGAAATTTTTGAATACGTTAAAAACAACGAGATTTGGTTCGATCCTAAATCAGGGGTAAGATTAACCACATGCCCTTTTTTAGAACTTGCGCCTAAAAAAGACCCACTCGCTAAAAATATGTACACATGCAGTATTTATCTAGACAGACCAGAAGATTGCCGTCACTACCCTAGCCTAATTTCCGAAATGATTCGCGATGAGTGCGAAATGATTGAGCCTATTGATATAAAAAACCAAACTAGAGCACAAATTAAACTTGATGTGCTAATGATCGACAGCCGTTCATAAGCGCGTAAAGCAATTTAAGGTAAATCATTTAAACCAATTTCATTAGGGTCTGTTGATCTTTCAAGGTTAAATTTGCAGCAGTCTGTTTGGTATTAAGGCAAGGCAGCGCCTATGCAGTGTGGTTATTCCCCATAAATGGGCGATAACGTAGTATTAATGCCAAACAGGCGCTGCCCAAAGGGTTCTATCTAGGGGCTATTTACTCTTTGTTGCTCGGTTTTTACTTATTCTTACAGGGATGTAAGCCATTAGAGTAACGCAGGAGCAGTTACCGAGCCCACTAGGTTACAAACCTCGCGCCGCGATTAAATAGTCCCTAGTTTGAACAAATTTTAATCCGCAAAGATCAACAGACCCTAATAGTGAGCTATTTTAGCGATAAGAAAGTAGCGCAATAACAAGGCTAAAATGATGACATAGTGTTGCTACCATTAATTGCTTCTTACATTGCTCACCTTCCTGTATCCATGTAGTCGACTATAAATAATTTTTAACACAATTAGTGAGTTATTTAGTACGCTAAAATGATCGTGTTTTTAATAAAATGGGTGTTAGTTAAAAGCATGGCTCATGAATCAATACGACTAATTCAGGGAATATGTTAGCGAACAAACTTGCCCGCTAACTTGTTTAAATAATTAGACTCACTAATTACCAGCTCGCCATTAACGAAGACATAATCAATACCTGAGGAATATTTATTCCAAGTAGCAAAATTAGCATTTGCTTTAAATTTGCTTGCTTCAAATATAATGATATCTGCTTTAAACCCCTCTTGTAATTTGCCTCGATCTTTAATATTTAATATATCAGCTGTTTTACTCGAACTTTGATTAATAAACTGAGCTAAGGTCAGTATCGACTTTTCTTGTACGTATTTTTGATATTTTTGTGCAAAGCTCGCGTATTTACGAGGGTGCCCGTTTGTACCGTCAGAAGATGTAACTACCCAAGGTTGACGCATAAAATTTTCAACGTCAGCTTCAGACATATTAAATGACGCGACTCGCACTTCTCCCTCTTGTACTAATTGTATGGAAGCTGAGACTGGATCAATAGCTCTCTTGTGCGCTATTTGAGCCAAATTCAAACCAACTAATTCGGTATCTTTAAACGCAGTAATAAGTAAAGATTCAGGGCCACCACGACGGCGAATATTTTCCTTAATTTCACTGTAAAGCTGCTGGGCTAAACTTTTATCATTCAAACGATCAAAGAAGGCGCGCTGAGAATCAGCCATAACCCATTTTGGCATAACCGCACTGTGCAGTTTAGTGCCAGAAGCAAGCCATGGGTATTGATCAGCTGAAATACTAACCCCTTTTGCTTGGGCAGTTTCAATTTTTTCAATAGCCATTTTACTTTGCCCCCAGACATCAACGCCTAAAGCTTTGATATGAGCAAGGTGAAGATGTATATCTGCCATTTCGGCAATGTTTATTGCTTCTTCAAGCGCTGCTATAAAACCAATATTAAACGTACTTTCATCTCTCAAATGAGTATCGTAAATACCATTATACTTACTTGCAACCTTAGCAAGGGTAACCACCTCTTCAGTATTAGCAAAGCTACCGGGGACATAATACAACCCCGTTGACAAACCTAAGGCTCCCGCTTGCATCGCAGTGGATAGCAATGTTGACATCTCATTTAGCTCTGCTTGACTTGCAAAGCGTTGCGCACGCCCCATCACTTGCTCCCTAATACTACCGTGGCCAACCAATAGTGCTACGTTGGTGCCAATACCATTGGCTTCGAGTTTCTTAGCTGTATTAACTATATCGACAGGCCCTTCACCATCATTGCCATTTACGACGGTTGTTACCCCTTGAGTAAGATAATTTAAATTATGATTTTTATCTTTACTGTATAGCTCTGCCAATGTGTGGGTATGAGGATCGATGAAGCCTGGGCTGACAATTTTCCCCGTAGCGTCGATAATATTTTTTGCCACCATTTGATTATTTTGAGAAGGAAATAGACCACATATCTCACTGCCACAAATCGCAATATCGAGTGCTTGCGGCTGCTCGCTGGTCCCCGTGTAAACCTGTCCATTAATGAGTAGAGTATCGATATTCAGTTTATCGGCATTTACACTTTCGCTCAGCAATAAGCCACTTAAAAATATCCCGATATATAAATATTTACTCTTGCTATTCATTAAAAATTACCTCTTTATTATGTCCATTAGCCGCTAGCATCGTTTGCATTAATACTGTCGCTGCATTTTTTGCAATAATTTTAATACTTTCGCGATTTGTTTCATCACCCATTTCATAAGTAATAGCATGTACTTTATAGTTATCAGCAAAGTACTGTTTAGAAACACCATTATTTGGTTTGTTACCCGGCTTTTGCACTACATTAAAATCAGGCATCAGTTTATCGAGTGCTCCTAACCAATTACGAACAATATACCGATTTTCAACACCATAATTTATTGGCATAGTGTAAAACACATCATGTTGCGTTGAGTGAAAGTCGACTGCAAATTTTATTTTGTCACCATCAGCCACCAGCTGCTGTAAATAGCGATGCACTTGCTGAGTCTCAGGTTGCTTAAAAGTGATCCAATCACGATTCAAGTCGACTCCATTTGCATTATGACGCCAGTTACCCGCTGCAACACCATCTGGGTTTAAATTGGGAATAACTAATATGTTATATTTTCTTCGGAAATTATCCGCTAAAACGTTGTTTGCTAATAGTGTTTCAACAAATGGAAATAAAGCTAATGCGCCTGTTATCTCTGGTGGGTGTAAGCGACCAAGAATAACAAGCCATTCACGGCTATCACTACGGCTTTCTATTTTATATATTGGTCTACCTTGCACTGAATCACCTAATAATGTTTGACTGATACGGTCGGTAGTTTGTAATCTTTTAGCCCAATCAATATAAAACTGATTATCAATAATCTCTTGCCCTGCGATATATACAGGTTGTGAAGTGGCTTTTACATCTAATACTAAGGTTTTATTACGATATTGATGAGGCAGTAGCTGCCAATTTTTTAGATCATGGCTGTATTTAGGTAAGTAACGATTCTCTCGCTTACCGCTTATTTTAATAGTAATAATTATGTCCGTTGGTTTATCCGCTTCAACCCTAAAAGCATACCAAGGGCTTGGATTAATTGGGGTATTCTCTGGTTTAATTGTGATCAAATAGCTATTTTTTGATATAATCTCACATTCGTCCATTCGACTAGCGTCGAAATTAGCAATGAGTCTCACCGCCCCCTTGTGACATGCTTGCGTCGCGCTGGATAAAGTATCATTTTTTGTTTCTGCGCATGATGTGAGTACGGTCAGTACAATTACATAGGCAAAAATAGAAATAAATCTTTTCATGTAAAAGTCTCTAAATTTGAGTTTAATACTACTTAGCCTGAACTTTGGTTAATATACTTACTAACCAACTAAATTTTGGGGATTTAAACTTATTTTTCTCTAACCAAAGATTGTCAGTGCAAACAAGGCTGATTTACGCTGAAAATAACGGTTTGAGATAGATTTATTATCCAGAGTTCAGATTATTTAAAAACATGGCCCAGTAATTAAGATCTAGTGAGCCATGATTAAACCAATTGAGCTGCTATTGTAATATTCGATCCACAGCTAAAATTTCAGTTAGCAACTCACTTGGTAATATATGTGTTAAAAAGTTAAAACTTCTTGTTTATATTCACATAAAAATAGCGTCCTAGGCTCGAATGAACGCTGCTATTGTAACCAAACGTTTCATCTGCAATAGGTGGTTTTTTATCACTTAAATTCTTCACACCAAAAGTGATTTTAGTCTTATCTATTATATTGTTTGGTAAACTGTAGTTAACATAAGCATCGAGTCTTGAAAAACCGTCAACTTGGTATTTAAAGTCTTGATCAGCAATGCTGTAATCTAAACTAGTATCTTCAAAACCACTAACATAACGATATCTTAAACCTGCACCCCATGCGTCTTGTTTCCAATCAACAGAAGAAGTGACACGCCACTTGGGTCGACCATTTTGGCCAATCAGATCACCACTGCCCGTAACGGTGACTTCATTCCCCCGATACTTAAGTGCATCTACTAAACCTTGATCACTTGAATTTTGAGCTGCAATAACTTGAGCAGTAACATCATCAACTAACTGGTAAAATTTCATTAATTTAGCTGCATTAGCTTTAAATTTGAATTTACCAAAATCAGTGTCTAAATCGTAAGTAATGCCTAAATCAACACCCGATGACTCTCTATCTTGTAGATTGATATAATCATTTTTCAATGCAATAACTTCATTATCGTCACCTCCACGAGTGATAAGGGCATTTCCATTACTCGATGGATCTTCATAACGTAATAGCGCATCATAAAGCACTTGAGTTTGTGAATTTATCAGGCCCACTGTGTCTGTTTGATCAAGCTGCCACCAATCTGCGGTTAGCGTTAAATTGTTGGTTGGTTGAATTACAAACCCCCAGCTTATACTTTCACTTTCCTCTGGTTTCAAATTATCGCTACCACTGCGCACTTCTAACAAACCATAGCGTGCGTCTGTAAGTGGATCACTGCGTGTATTTATTCTCGATATATCAACTGCCACTACTTGCGGTAAACCTGGGGCTTTAAATCCTTCAGAGTAAGCGGCCCTTACTTGCACATAATCATTTACTATCCAAGAAAATGCGACTTTAGGTTTTAAAACATCACCGACATCAGAAAACCGCTCATAGCGTGCGGCTAACTGCATATCAAGCCTGTCAATCATCGGTAAGCCTTCAAGCAAGGGAATAGCAAGTTCACCATAGGCCGAGAAAACATTTCTACTACCCGATGCATCTGGAGTCGGGCTACTTCCTAACACCGTACTGGCAAACTGATCAACTGCTTTTACACCACCCACTACATCTAAAAATTGCTCAGAGGTATTTAACGCATTAGATCGAATGTCGAAGAAATTTTCATAACGATATTCAATGCCCGCAGCAAAGCCAACGTCACCCGCTGGTAGCGCGAAAATATCGGCTTTACTTACTTTGAAATCAAATAACGCCAACTCTGTTTCACTCTCCCGAACAACATCAATCATAAAGTTGTCTATCACAGCTTGACTATTGCCTGTTGGATCACCACTGTTTGTGTTATTAACATCTGCGCCATTAAACACATCGTAAGCCGTCGCTTGATCTCGGCTGTTTATTGCTTCTTGAAATCGCTGCGTATGGATCCGATTGGCAGTATCTTTGGTATTCGCTTTAGAATATAAAACAGCACTATCCCAATCCCAATCCTTATAAAACCCTCTTAATCCTGTTAACACGCGATAGCTTTTGTCAATGACCTCAATATTTCGAGGACCTGTATCAACTGGACGGTATTTTCTTAAATTAACATCCTCACCAAAAGGATTGTAATAAGCATCTGCGGCAATGGTAAAACGTTGAGATGTTAGGTTTGATGTTTGTTCGCGAACACGTTCTGCCTTTGCATAGTAATAAAGGGCTTCGCTATAAAGTTCAATGTCATTAGTGAGCTCGTGCGTAAGTAGCCCATAAAAATTTGCACGCTCTACGCCAGAACTCAATGAACGTTCACTATTTCGATCGTAACCATCGTTTGAAGGTTGGCTACCGCGGTCTACGCATACGCCATCAACATTTAGGGTACTTGTTGGGCTACCGAGCGCATCTGAATCTTCACACCCCGATAGAGTTGCAGGTTGCAAATGAAAGGTTCCTAGCGTACCGGTTCGAAACTCCCCCCAAGGGGTTGACGAATTAAGGTTATGAAGATCCGCATTATTATAAATTGGGTTGCCCTCATCATCCTTCCCTGTCACGGTTACATAATCCGGAAAACGCGGGTTCTTTCGCAAGTCAGCACTTTTCGCATATGACTTTTCGCTTGCCATTATAATTTTTCGTTTGTAATAGCCTGCAGACATAGAAAGATGAGTTTTTTCTTCATTGAAAAAAAAGCCTGTCGCACCGCTAAAATTAACCGCATCACGATCAGTTCCCTCTTCTGATCCATAATTTAAATTCAATTCAGAACCTTCATAATCATCTTTTAACGCATAATTAACGACACCTGCCACTGCATCAGAGCCGTAAATAGCTGCTGCACCATCTCGTAAAATCTCAACACGCTTTAGACCACGTACGGGTAAGGTATTTGCGTTAGCCGTAGTGACTGGTACAAAATTTTCTGATTGAGTGCCTGGGTGCAATACTAAACGGCGACCATTTAACAGCACAAGTGTATTGCCAGTCCCTAAACCACGTAAGTTATAAGAAGATACATCACCACGCGCGTCGTTCACACCACCTACTGCACGCGAGCTATTAAAAGAAACATCACCTTGTTGCGGGATTTCAGACAACAATTCAGCCCCAGATAATGCACCACTGTTTTCAATATCCTCTGCTGAAATAGCGGTAACTGGTAGTGCTCCTGTGTCGTGATTAACTTTAATATGTGATCCAACAACACTGATACGTTCAACATCTTTTTTAGTTGCTTTCGCTTCTTCAGCGAAAGCTTGTTGAACTAAAGTACTTTGAGCTGTCAAGGCTGCTAGCACACATAGGCTAACCCGCTTTAATTTATGCTTAAATATTGCTTTTTTTTTCATCACTTTCACCATCGTAAGTTGCATTATTCATTATGTTGTTAAGTTGAATATATATTTGTTCTTTATTGTTATAGGTTAACCATGCCGACAAATTAACAACAATACCATTGACACTTCATTTACACCCCATAACCTAAGGTTATGGTGAGATTGCATAGATGTATCTGCTTTGTCATTTATATTCGCTTATATGTTAAACTTCTGTGCTTTAAATAAATATTGCACGCTTTTGAAGCAAGAACGTAGAGCTTTTGGTTATGACACTCTACACTTTTTGAACTGCTGATTTATCGATTACCCTTTACAATCAAATTAAGCTTAAGCGCACATAAAAACAAAAATGCGATGTAAAATAAGGTTCAATAAAATATGCACATTGAAATTTCTACACTTGAAACGCTTTTGGTTTCTCTGGTAATACTTTTTTCAGGCTATTACCTCAATAGTAAAATTGCTTTTCTAAAAAATAATAATATTCCTGAACCGGTGGTTGGCGGTATCTGCTTTTCTATTATTGCAGCCATTGTTCATGTTTATTTTGATATTAACTTTGAATTTAACATGGCATTAAAAACACCATTAATGACCATTTTTTTTACAACCGTTGGCCTCGGTGCTAGCTTTAGCCTGCTAATTAAAGGAGGTCCTAAAGTGGTACTTTTTCTTGGTGTCGCAACAATTTATTTACTTATCCAAAATGCGATAGGCGTGTCGATTGCTTTAGCTAGCGGTATGGAGCCTCTAATGGGCTTAATTGGTGGCTCTGTTACTCTTTCAGGTGGACATGGGAATGGTGCAACTTATGCAGACCTATTTATAAATGAATACGGTATGCACAATAGTGTGTTTGAACTTGCGATGGCAGCAGCAACATTTGGCCTTATTCTAGGAGGCCTAACAGGCGGGCCTGTAAGTAAGCGTTTGATAAAAAAATATAACTTAAAAGCCGACCTAATTAATCACGATCAACGCGATGATACAGTCACATTTGACCCTGAAGATCACGATTTAGTAACCCCTAAAAAAATGATGGAAACGTTGTTTATCATTTTACTGTGTATGTACCTAGGAAAAGTGGGCTACGATAGCTTAAGAACGATAGATATTATTTTACCTGCATTTTTAATCCCATTACTGTTTGGTGTAATTTTTACCAACGTTACTGAATTTACTAAAATTTATCACATCAGTCGCGCTTGTATTGATTTATGGGGGACCATGGCACTGTCTATATTTTTAGCGATGGCGCTCATGTCATTAAAAATATGGGAACTGATCAGTTTAGCCGGCCCAATGATTTTTATGATTTTAGTACAAGCCTTAATGTTAATGCTTTTCGCATATTTTATAACTTTTAGAGTCATGGGAAAAAACTATAATGCAGCAATTATTGCGGGTGGTCATTGTGGCTTTGGCCTTGGGGCAACACCTACAGCGGTCGCTAATATGGAATCTTTGGTGTCGCGGTACGGGCCATCACCGCAAGCTTTTTTAGTGGTTCCTTTAGTTGGTGCATTTTTTATTGATATTACTAATGCTTTGATTATACAGTTGTATCTAAGTTTCCCATTTATCAGTGGTTAGTTTCTATTTCATTTACTGATTAATTTTATTAAGGGCATCAAATGCGCTTGCGCCATATAGAAATTTTCCATGCTATTTACACCACTGGCTCAATAACTAATGCTGCAAAAATACTGCATGTATCACAGCCATCGGTAAGTAAAGTATTATCCCATGCTGAGCTACAGCTTGGATTTAATCTTTTTGAACGCGTCAAAGGACGACTTATTCCAACCGACGAGGCTGAGATGTTATTTGGGGAAGTTGACAAAATTTATCAACAAATGCGCTCTATAAAAAACACAGCCCTAAATATTAAAAAGTCAGAGTTTGGGAGTATAAGCTTAGGTGTTACACCCGCATTAGGTTTTGATGCAATTCCGAACGTAATTGCACAGTATCACCATGACTACCCGCATGTTACATTTGACATCCAAACCACTCACAACGACGCCGTTGTACAATCATTACTTGAATATAAGTCTGACTTAGCGATCTTATTTTCACCGCACACTATGCCTGGTATCACAGCTATCCCTTTGACAACATCAGAGTTAGTTATTGTATATCCAAAAAATAAATTTCCTGATTGTCCAACGAAGCTCACTCTAACTGAAATTTGCGACTCTGAGTTTATTGATATTAGTGATAGTGGTCCATTAGCTGAGATGTTATGGGCGAGAGCACTAGAGGAAGACATCAACTTTGAGCCTTCATCAATTAAAGTGCAAACTTACTTTATTGCTGTGAGACTTGTTACACGGGGGTTAGGGGTATGCGTAGTTGATCGATATACCGCAGAAGGTAATTTATCCGATAACATTGCTATCGCTTCGTTCGACCCTCCTTTAGCGTTCAATATTAGTGCTATACACCTTGATACTTTAACTAAATCAAAACTGATTGACGAGTTTATACCGTATTTAATTAGAGGTATTTCAAATAGTTAAGATTAAACATAACCCTAGGTTATGACTGTTCAAAGCCTTCCCACTTTTAATGCATGTTCACTAAGCTAAGCTCGATATAACACAATATTACTCTGTTTATTTCAACCTTAGGAACGTACTTATGCACATAATTTCTCCCTATTTACTTTTTATTGGTGATGCCACTGATCAACTTTCTATAAAAATGGCGCAAGGCGCAGCTGATTGGCGTCCAAACCTTTGTGTGGGTGAGTTTAGTGTTGACGGTTGTACCGTAACAACTGGCATTAAAAAAATGAGTATTGAAGAGGCTTCTAAACAAGGTGCAAAATCCTTTGTGCTTGGTTTCGCAAATAGTGGCGGTATTTTAGAAAAAAGATGGCTACCTTATATTTTAAGTGCCATGGACCATGGTATGGATATTGTTTCAGGCCTGCATGAAAAACTGACAGATTTCCCTGAATTAATAGCAAAAGCACAAGAGACTCAACAGCAATTGCTTGATATTCGTCATCCAAAAGCTGAATTTAAGACTGGAACCGGTATAAAACGAACTGGAAAACGCTTACTCACCGTAGGGACGGACTGTTCAGTCGGTAAGATGTATACTTCTTTGAGCCTTGAGAAATCAATGAAGCGTATGAACTTTAATGTGGATTTCCGTGCGACAGGCCAGTGTGGCATTTTAATAGCAGGCCAAGGCGTGGCAATTGACTGCGTGATCTCTGATTTTTTATCCGGTGCTACAGAGTCACTTTCACCGAATAACAGCCCTCAACACTGGGATATCATTGAAGGCCAAGGATCATTATCTCACCCTGCGTTTGCAGGCGTCAGCTTGGGTTTACTACATGGCTCACAGCCCGATGCCCTTGTTATTTGTCATGACTTGAATCGCAGCCATATGCGTGGGTTACCCCATAGCCAATTCCCTAGTATTGAAGCGACAATGGCACTCAACCTCCAAGCTGCTAAGCTTACTAACCCTCATGTAAAAATAGTGGGGATCACGGTTAATACATCCAGCGTAAGCATTGATGAAGGCCGTAAAATTTGCGATGAACTGAGTAATAAATTTTCACTCCCGTGTGTCGATCCCTTGCGTGATGGAACCGACAGTATAGCAAAGGCTTTAATTTAACCTGAACACTCTGGATAATGAATCTATCTTAAACAGGTAGTAAACCTCTTAAGCATAGCTCAGGTTAATTTAGCTAAAAAATCAATTATGCCAATTTAACTTGAACTCTGCTGTTTAGTAAAAAACTTAGAAGGGCGAACTTTTGTCTACAAATTTGACTATTACACTGGTGCATCAACAACTGCCATTAAAACATATTTTTCGTATTGCTCGTGGCGCAAAAACACAAGCCGATGTAGTGCTATTAACTATCTCCAATGGACAATATACCGGCAAAGCTGAAGCTGTTCCCTACGCTCGCTACAAAGAATCAATAGACACAGTGACGCAGCAAATCAGATCGTTTTCGACGCAAGTGATCAATCTAGAAAATATTAATAGCCTCATTAATTTAATGCCTGCGGGGGCTGCTCGTAATGCACTAGATTGTGCATGGTGGGATTTGCAAGCGAAACTCAGTGGCACTGCTGTGGCTGAATTACTCAATCTTGCGCCTGCACTACCCTGTATTACTGCACAAACATTAAGTATTGATACACCGAGTGCGATGGCAAGCTCGGTAGCCAAACTAAATAATCCTCCATTAGTAAAAGTAAAATTAGATAATCAAGATATCGTCCTAAAAATGACCGCGATAGCCAAAGCGGCTCCAAACAGCCAATTTATTGTCGATGCAAATGAGGCGTGGACAATAAACGATTTAGTCAACTGTGTTACGCAATTAAAAGCACTGAATGTGGTATTAATTGAGCAACCGTTACCTGCCGGAAAAGACGATGAATTAATAGATTTCAACTCCACTATCCCACTTTGCGCAGATGAATCTTGTCATACACGAGCCGATCTAGCTTACTTAAAAGAGCGCTATCAAGTGATAAATATTAAACTTGATAAAACAGGTGGGCTCTCTGAAGCTGTATTATTATCTCAAGCAGCAAAAGCGCAAGGTTTCCAAATAATGTTAGGCTGTATGGTCGCAAGTTCACTTGCAATGGCCCCAGCTGCGTTACTCGTTAATGAAGCTGCATTTGTTGACTTAGATGGCCCACTTTTAGTTAATAATGATTATGCGGAAGGTTTTAAATTTGAAAATGGAGTAATGTATCCCCTGACTAGTCGGCTTTGGGGAACTGGCTCAGAATAATAATCCTTGTAGCAAAATCGATTTAATTAGGTTTATCGCTAATAGCTTGCATGCTTGCAAAAATAAGTGAAAGCCGAGTCAAGCTTCGCATTTTACTCATCACGTTAATTATTACTGTAAAAACCTGATTTTTAGTTAGCGCAAATAAATTTAAATGTCATTAAAGTTTAGGGGCTGTTGACTTTGAAGTTTAAATTTACAGCGATATGTTTAGCTTTTCAGGCGGTTCAGCGCCTATATAAAGTGCGGTTACTGCCCATAAATAGGTGATAATACCAATTGCATTAAATTAGTGATCTATTATAGCGATAAAAAAATAGCTCAATAACAAGGCTAAAATTATGATACATAGTGTTCTATGTAAATATTTTTTAACGTAGCTAGTGAGTTATTTAATACGCTAGAATGATCATGTTTTTAATAAAATTGGTATAACAACACAACTCATACTCTGCCTGACTTGAAACCAAATATGTAACTCAAAACTTTACGATTATAGGCGCAGATACCGTTTTATTTATACCTAGATAAGCCGCTTGAGCGCTCAAAGCATTATAGTAGTTAGGTTTAGACTCTTTACTGTACGCACTTTGCCATTCAATCAAGGAAAAATCATCGATATTAATATGACCCTCTCCAGCATTTTGTAACTGTATTTCGGCTATTACACGGTAGCCTCTATAGCCCACACGTGGTGAGTTAAAATCCAATTCAATATTTTGCCAGTCCGAAGCTGCGTCAAGTTCTACACTGCCTATCAACTGTTTAGCGCTGTTATTTAAAGCATCAAACAACTTTTGACGTTTTTTTCGTCCTTGCCAATAAAAGTTAATTTTTACTGGAGCTTGTACATTAAATTTAGCTTTTAACGTCATAACACTTCCAGCATGATATACACGTCTAAAGCTTTGCATACCAAATACGCTTGGCTCATTTGCTGCCAACTTTACACGCAGACTATGTTGTCCGCTTGCACCAAAACCATTTAGCGTTGTGCTATTTTGCTCGAATAACCAGCCGCGCTCAGGGCTATCAAAAGTCGCAAAGCTTTCAAAATCACTACCATTAATTAAATTTGTCCCTAACCGATAAGCGACTTCAGTATTAGGCATTTTTATTTCAGTAATTTTTCTATCCCAAGGTGTATGATAGATTGGAATAGCTCTCTCATTGTTAGCAACATGAATGGCTAACTCAGCGTTATTCTCTGCTACTTTACTATCAAGCACGTGTTGAGAACGGATAATACCATGCCCACCAGATGTCGTTATTACTGTATTTCTTTGTTTAGATAGTTCAGTTAAACGTTTCATCACCGTATAACGGTGCATACCTGTTGCCGGCGTAGGCTTATAGCCTTTTACATATATCGGCACGATTTCAGCACGGTGAAATTCACCGTCATCTAGCCACACGTAAAGAATAAAGCTGTGCTGAGTCGCACTAAAGTTTTGGTCAAAAATAAAATTCCCCATCGAATAGGCTATCAGCTTATTGTTGTATAGCTCTAATCCTTGTGCCACATGTGGATGATGAGCAATGGCTAAAGCAGCGCCTGCATCTAATGACGATTTCAAACGCTGCTCTGTTACACCTGTTGGATTATTAGCGTATTCTTGGCTGCCATGATATTGCACAATCGGGATTTTTTTTTGTGCTAATTGCTTAGTAATCGACGCTTGCATATTCTTCATTGAGCCATATGCAGCACCTCCGTGGTGGTCATTCGCAGTTTGCGTTGGGCTAGCACTGCCCTCCCAGCCAACATAACCAAGCATAGCAAAATCAATTCCATTAATTGTTTCTAAATGTGCTTTTAGCGCTGACTCTGCATCAACACCAGCCCCAGAGTAGCCTAATTTACTTCCCTCTAAAAACGATAAAGTGGATTGTAAGCCCGCCTCCATATAGTCATAAGTATGATTATTACCTAAGGAAACATAATCAATACCGGCCCAAGCCAAAGCTGATACTATTTCGGGTTTTGAATAGAAGGTTACCGATTTAGGTGCTCGCTCTGTCGGTTCTTCATTCGCAATTTGAGTTTCAAGATTTACCGCAGCATAATCAGCTAAACTCATATAAGGTTTTATGTATTGAACTATCGCCTTACTGTCTTCTAGTTTATTATCCTCGTTGATAAGTGTTTTATCGCCAAAATAAGGATGATAAAAACGACGCCCCATCATCACGTCCCCACCAAACGCTAACATCGTTCGACTTTTCTTTTTTTTAACTAAGATAATGTCATCAATATGCGCTAATTTATGATTAGTTAATTCAAAGTCACTGAAAGTTTGAATACTCGTGTAGTAATCATCGTGAGACAAACGTATTGTATACGTCGAATGGCGTTTTATATTAACCGTAAACACCCCATTTTTATCGCTTGTGATATTATTGCCATTGATAGAAAAAAGTACATTAGGTAGAGGAGAGCCTTCCTCATTTATAACTTTGACACTCACGTTGAGCATTTCTTCGGCTTGACAATTAAGACTTAAAATCACGAATAAAATTACAAATAGTTGACGCATATAAACTCCTATTATTTTTATAATCTTCACATTATAGCTTTTTGCTCGCGTTAACTATATTTCACATTTACATGTCAAACATAACCATAGGGTATAGTTATTTAAAACTACGCCCTGCTCTACTCAAAGAAGCGTGATACGGTATCGCCCGCTACACTATATTTGCTCTTATTCTATACACACTCCCTTTATTTGGGGGAAACTAAGTAGGTTATTTATATGCTCGAACACATAAAAAGAGACTGGCTTTGTAATATTCGTGGCGATGTACTCGCTGGTATTGTTGTGGCACTAGCCTTAATACCTGAAGCAATTGCCTTTTCTATTATTGCAGGCGTTGATCCAAAAGTCGGCTTATACGCCTCATTTTGCATTGCAGTTATTATTGCCTTCGTAGGCGGTCGACCAGGCATGATATCGGCAGCAACCGGCGCTATGGCGCTATTAATGGTGACGCTGGTGAAAGATCATGGCCTTGAATACTTGCTTGTTGCTACCTTGCTCACCGGTGTACTACAAATATTTGCAGGCTTTTTAAAGCTCGGTGAATTAATGCGATTTGTATCGCGCTCTGTTGTAACAGGTTTTGTAAACGCATTGGCTATTTTAATATTTATGGCGCAACTACCTGAGCTTACTAATGTTACGTGGCATGTGTATGCAATGACGGCGGCGGGCTTAGGTATTATTTACCTCTTCCCGCACATTCCAGCTATTGGTAAAATGATCCCCTCTCCTTTGGTCTGTATTGTTGTTATTACATTGGTTTCACTGTTTTTAGGGCTTGATATAAGAACCGTGGGCGACATGGGCGATTTACCCGACACTCTCCCTATATTTTTATGGCCAGATGTACCGCTAACACTTGAAACACTGCAAATTGTTTTACCCTATTCAATTGGTCTTGCCGTTGTGGGCTTACTTGAGTCGATGATGACCGCGACTATTGTCGATGATTTAACCGATACAACGAGCGACCGCAATAAAGAGTGTAAAGGTCAAGGTATTGCAAACATTGGTGCGGGTTTATTTGGCGGTATGGCCGGTTGCGCTATGATTGGTCAATCAATTATTAATGTTAAGTCCGGCGGACGTGGGCGACTCTCAACTTTTATTGCCGGTTTGTTTTTAATCATCATGGTGGTATTTTTAGATGAATGGCTGCGCTTAATCCCTATGGCAGCATTAGTTGCGGTAATGATTATGGTATCGATTGGTACATTCTCGTGGGCATCAGTTAAAGATTTAAAAAAGAACCCCCTTTCGTCAAATGTCGTGATGATTTCCACCGTTATTGTGGTTGTTGCTACGCATAATTTAGCGATGGGGGTTTTAGTTGGCGTGTTGTTAGCTACGTTGTTTTTTGCCAATAAAATTGGCCGTTTTATGCTCGTTAAAACCAAGCATGATGAAAGCAGCGATCAAATAATCTATGAAGTCGTTGGCCAAGTGTTTTTTGCCTCCGCTGAGCAATTTATTGCGTCGTTCGATTTTAAAAATACGGTTTCTAACGTGGTAATTGATTTAACCCATGCTCACTTTTGGGATATAACCGGTGTATCGTCACTCGACAAGGTGGTTATTAAATTTAGGCGAGAAGGTGCAACGGTTAACATTATTGGGATGAATAGCGCAACCGAAACCGTTATCGATAAATTTGGTGTACATAACAACCCTGAAGAAGTTGAAAAACTACTTGGCGGACATTAAGGAGCATGTAATGACTAAAATAATTACCTACGTGGATGGCTCAGCCATAACTAAAAACGTAACTGAAGCCGCTATTTGGGCTTCAAAAAAGTTAAATAAATCCATTAGCTTTGTGCATACAATTGAAAAAAAACAGCAAACTAATATTGGCGATTACTCTGGTAGTATTGGCTTAGGTGCCCATTCAATTTTACTTGAAGAAATGACCAAGCTTGACGAACAGCGCTGCAAAGTGAGTTTAAAAATGGCTGACGAATTATTGCACTCCGTAAGCGAGCATGCAAAATCGGCAGGTATCACTGATTTTGAATTAATTAAGCGCCACGGTGATTTACTCGATGCCGTTATAGACTTTACAGATGATACGCGCCTTATTGTTATTGGCCAAAATGGTGCGGGGCATAGTAATAGCCTAGCGGTACTTGGCTCACACATAGAAACCTTAGTGCGCAATGCAACTCAACCTATTTTGCTTATTCCTGAAACGTTTAAACAGCCTACGTCATTTATGATTGCTTACGATGGGCGTGAAACTGCCGATAAAGCGCTGCAACAAGTAATTGAGGGCGGTTTATTACATGGCTTGCATTGCCATTTAGTGAGTATTAAAAATAACGAAAAAGACCTTGAAGAAAAGTTTGTTAACGCGCAGTACACACTCACCCGTATGGGTTTTGAGGTGTCAGCCAGCTTTTTAGAGGGCAATATTTTTGATTCGTTAATACGATATAAAGAGCAAAATAATGTAGGTTTAATTGTAATGGGCGCATTTGGACATTCTAAACTAAGGCAATTTTTTGTAGGCAGTAACACCACCAAAATGCTTGAAAATAGCGATGTACCCATCGTAATTTTAAAATAATACATAAAGGGGGTTATCGTTTGCGGTTAAACTTACAGTGCTGCCCCCCTGTACCAAAATATCTCACGAATAACCTGTAAAACAGATCGTTAATTTGATACCAAAATTACTATCTAAACGTTAATTTACGAAAAGTGAATTATTTCTGCATTATAAAAATAATCAACTACAATCAGTTAGTGACTTGTTATGTGAAGTTTGGCGTAAGAAGATGATTTAACCGAAATTATACTAAGGTCTGTTAACCTCATCAGGATTAAATTTGTTCTATCTAGGGGCGAATACAAAGGACAGCGCATGTTTAGTATTTATGCTGTGTTATCGCCTATCAATGGGGATAAGGCCCGCTTTGACCAAAAATAAACATAAAGCTGAAATTTAACCTCGAAAGATAAACTGACCCTAATACATTTAAAGGAATTTAGATGCCTAATGCAAACAACTATATTAAAAAAACGTCACGACTAGATGACATGCAAAGGAGTCTTTTTTTTGATAGTGAGGTTCAAATAAGCTTGGGTAATTTCGTAGAACTAGTTATTAAAATTTTTGACGCTACGGCATGCTCTATCATCGCAAGCCCACTTCAAACCCCAATAGAATTATGCCAACGTAGTTCAAAAATAACGTTAACTAAAGACGACTTAAAAAATATTTCAAATACCACAGTAAATATAAACTCCAATATATTAAGAGTTGTTGCGCCTATTAATTTGACCTCACATGTTCAATTTGGCTGGATAGTATTTGAGCGTCAAAGTGATATCGCCTTCACAGAACAAGAAAAATCAATATTCTCGACGTTAAAAAATGGCTTAATAAATCAATTAGCTCTGCGACGTCGCCTACTTGAGGCAACGGATAATGCCGAACTTCAATTAATGATTTCCGAGCTAAATAAAGATTTAGTCTGCATAAAAGATGAACATTTTAAAATAGTGTATGCAAATGATGCATTTAAGAATATGTACCCTGAGAATATGCAAAACAACATCATCGGCTGCACTACCGTTGAAAGTTATGAAGATGATAAAGCTAAAAAGTTTTTAGCCCAGGACAAAATAGCTCTGCATTGCGGTTTTAGCCAAATAGTCGAAAACCTCTGTAGGCCAAACGGTTCAAGCTTTATCGCTGACACTGTCAAGCGGCGTTTTGAGGATAGATTAGGCAGTTTATATATTCTCACGGTCAGTAAAGACATAACTGAAAAAGAGCAGTTAATCAATAAAATAGAAGCAGCACATAGTGAACTCGATGAATTTACAAGTATTGCTTCACATGACTTAAGATCGCCATTAAATGCAATAAAACGTTTACTAGAGTGGATTTCAGATGATTGCAAAGATTTGCTTCCCAAAGAGCACCTTGAAAACTTTCAGCTAGTCATAAATCGTACTAATAGAATGCAGGTGTTATTAGAAGATCTACTGAGCTATTCGAGAATAAATGGTTGTGATGGTACGCTGGCAAATATATCTTTAGACGCTACCTACCTTGATATCAAAGAGTTATTAGACCTCCCAAAAACACTCACCGTTAATATTAATGCTAATAATCAATTAATAACCATACCTGTTATCCCTTTTAAAATCGTAATTTCAAATCTTATAAGTAATGCCGTTAAGCATAATGATAAAAAAAGTCCTATTATTGATATTTCGTTACTTCCCGATAAAAATTACTATGTTATTGAAATAAAAGATAATGGCCCAGGAATAGAACCTAAATACTTTTCCCTCATTTTTAAATTATTTCAAACTTTACAATCTCGTGATGACGTAGAGGGCAGCGGTATTGGGCTGTGTATCGCAAAAAAGCATATTATGAATTACGGCGGCAAAATAGAAGTAACTTCTGATGGAAAACTTGGCAGCACATTTACTGTTTACTGGCCTAAAAAATGATTTTATTTAAGGCGTATTGAGGAACATATGTATATATTAATCGTTGATGACGACTTAGTAGATCGAAAATTAATTAGAAAAATGCTGATTTCAGATGGCGCTCAACTTCATCACATTACTGAGGTGACGTGCGTATCTGAAGGTTTTCAAGCTATTGAAAAAACTCATTTTGACGTAATACTACTCGACTACAATATGCCTAAAGAAGACGGTATTGAAATGCTTATTGAAATGCGAGCAAAGCCCAAACTTGGCAATACTGCAATTATTATGATCAGCTCCTCTGAAAACTCAAGCGTAGCAATTGAGTGTATAGAGGCCGGAGCTCAAGACTTTTTACCAAAAGGTGATATAACGCGAAGTAGCTTAAATAAAGCACTTATATACGCAAAAAAACGTTTTGAGGCAGAGCAACGTATGCACGACAGCTACCTGGCTGTAAAACATATGGCAGAAAGAGATCAACTCACGGGACTATCTAACAGATACCATTTTGAAGAAGTACTAAAGGTAATGATAGCGAATAATAAACGGACAAAAAACTGTGTTGCGCTGCTAGCTTTAGATTTAGATAACTTCAAAAATATAAACGATACGCTAGGGCACAACGTTGGCGATGAAATATTAATACAAACAGTAACAAGAATAAATAATTGCCTGCGACGTGATGAAGGCTTTGCTAGACTCGGGGGAGATGAATTTGCCGTTATAATCGGCGGTATTTGTAACATAAATCAAATTGGTATGATCGCAAACAGAATACTGGAAAAAGTCTCTGAGCCGTTTATACACAATGGCATAACCATTAATTGTACTGTTAGTATTGGCAGTGCCTTATACCCTAATGACGCAACAGAAGCACACGAATTACTAAAGTGCGCTGACATTGCCATGTATCGTTCAAAACAAAGCGGGAAAAGTAAAATAAGTTTTTACAAAGCGCAATTTCAATACGAATTTAGCCGCCGCGTCGATATTCAAAATAGTATTAAACATAATCTAGAGAAAAAGAATTTCCGGCTATTCTATCAACCTGTTTTTTGTTCAAAAACTCAGAGAATATCAGGGGTTGAAGCGTTGATCCGTTGGCCAGACACCGAGATTAGTTATACCCCTGACGAGTTTATTCCTATCGCTGAAGAATGCCGACTAATAAATCCACTAGGCGACTGGATCATTGCTACAGCGTTAGAGCAGCTCTCAGTTTGGCAACAAAGCTACCAAATGCCATTAACGCTATCAATCAACATTTCACCGGTGCAGTTACAAAAAGACACGCTCTTAACGTATTTATTAACCACTATTGAAAAGAGCAATGTAAAACCAAGTAATGTAATACTTGAAATAACTGAAACCGCCTTTATGGAAGACAGCAAAGAGGTTATTGATATATTAACTACGCTGTCAAATAATGGCTTTAGAATTGCCTTGGATGATTTTGGCATGGGGTATTCATCCATATCTCACCTGATGTCCTACCCTATTGATATAGTGAAATTAGATAAAAGCATGCAACCATTGGGTGATAATAACGATAAGCGATTAAAAATAATTGAAGGATTATCGCTCATGCTCAAAGCTCTGGATTTTTCTGTTGTGGCCGAAGGTATTGAAACCCCAACGCAGCATGCACTATGCAACACATTGGGAATTGATTACTTACAAGGGTTTTTATTTGCAAGGCCTATGCCCGCACACGAAATCAGCCAGTTACTAAAAAAATAAAAAAACTTAGCAAGATTCGTCCCTAAACAGCTGAGTATTAATGAAAATCCAACTTCAGATTAAATATTTACCAATAACAGCCTGTACTTTTTCTTTTAGATCTTTAGCTTGGAAATCCCCTTTGACTAAATAACCTTTAACAAAGTCATATGCCATGATAATTTCTTTTTCTTCTTTTCTTTCAGATGAACTAAACATCATAACCACACAGGAGCTGATTTCTATTATTTTTCTCAGTTCAGCAAACTCTTCTAAAAATTGCATCCCGTTAACTCTTGGCATATTGATATCTAAAAAAATTAAAATTGGAGGAAAGTCGCCTGGATATTCTTGTCTGTTAGCTTCATAATTTTCTAAAAACTCTAACGCTTCTTGCCCATCACTTTTCTCGAAGACAGTGAGTTCTAAATTAGCTTCTTTTATTAGTCTTTTAAGAATATAGCGGTCGACCTCGTTGTCATCAATAATTAATATAGGTGGTTTGGTTTTTTTCATTTTAGTGTATCCATCGGTATTATTATTTTAAATGTAGTCCCTTTATTAGAACTTTGTAATGAAATTTCTCCGTTTAAGTACTCAACATGTTTTTTTACAAGTGCCATCCCAAGCCCTGAACCACTACTGGTTTCAACATGAAATCGTTTAAACATATCAAACACTTCACTCTGATGCTTCTTTGGTATTCCGATCCCGTTATCAGTTACAATAATAATAAGCTGTTGCAGTTCATCGTGTATATCACAGTTAACGAAGGGTGAAGCGTTATCTTTGTCGTAATATTTCAATCCGTTTGATATCAAGTTTTCAATAATTTGGGCAAAGCGCGCCTTTTCTGACCTAATTGGTGTTGATAGATTAACACTGGTATTTAAAGTGCATGGGTTATCCTTCATCAACCAAGTTAACCGCTCTTTCATATCAATAAATATTTGCTCAAAATCAATGAAATCTTTTTCTTCATTGCCTATTTCGGCCTTGGCTAATAATAAAATATCAACAACCAGAGTTTCTAATTTTTCCATCTGCTGATAAATAATACGTGCGTTATTGCTTGCTTCCTCAGTGTCCCCTGCTTTGATATCTTGAATTACAAATTGAGCCAACGATTTAGCGCCCGATAACGGTGATTTAAGATCATGAGATGCCCGATAAGCAAACTGTGCAAGCTCATCATTTGCTTGTTGGAGTGAGGCTGTTTGGCTATTTACAATCGCTTTTAGCTCAAGACTGTTCTCGATATTTAAAATCTCACTTTTGATTCGGTGCCTAGCCGCAATGACTAGTGCTTTTAATTCTCCACTCGTCTTCTTATCAAGCTCATCATCCAAATTAATATTATCTTCAGGTTTACTTAATAAAAGCTTGGTTAAATTACGAATAGAACTTGATATGGTGCGCGATAGATAACTTATAAAAATAATATTAAAAAGAGATATTATTAAAACCAGCGGTATCAAAGTCATTAATATAAACGACACCGTCTTTCTGATTGGTTCCTCAAACACCTCCGAATGTTGATTAAAACCATCAAGTGCCGCATTCATACCGATTAAAAAATCGTCTTTATTAAGCCTGTCGTTTTTATACTGCTGAACAAGCAGTAATGCACTATCAGCAATTTTAATGTCATCTTCGCAAATCGTTATTGCTTGATCGGTTTTAATTACTTTCATTATGATGCGGTTCAGATGATTTATTTCATTTAAGCAATCAATAGGTTGTTGCTTAATTGCTAATATATCTGATTCTATGGTTTGTATATCTACAGGGGCATCACTTGCTATTTTTCTAACGGATTTTGTTAACTGATTAATATACTTTAAATGAAGAAAATTAAGCTGATGAAACTTAGCCCCTTTCGCTATCTCAAAAGCAGAAAAAACCGTAATGCTTATTTCAAACGTAGTCAACAGCACAATTAGCATCAGCTTGTTAGAAATATTCATGAATTACTAAACCTATTTTAATTATTAGTCGATGGTTTACTGTTATGGCATCATATTTATCATCGTTTTTTGGGATCTGTTGGCCTTTACGGATTAAAACTTGTTCTGCCTAGAATGAACCCAAAAGGCAGCGCATGTTTGGCATATGTGCTGCGCTATCGCCAATTTATGGAAAATCACACACCATCGGCACTACCTTGCCTAAAAACCAAACATATTGCTGTAAATTCAACATCGAAAGATAAACATGTCTGAGTATTAGGTATAGCAGGCATTACTTTTTTTGCTAGGCGGGGTAATAATTTTAATACCATTCAAAATTAATACTTGTTCTATTCAAGGGCAATTTAATTGCGATGTAAAATGTGTGACCGAATAAACTCAGTAACTATTTCAGTACTATGCTAATGACTTATATTCTTGTATAAAATAAAGCAAGGCTTCAGCTGTTGCCTACATCCCTGTTAGCAACAAAAAGTAATGGCGTCTATATTATTCGGGTACTCTTACAACTCCTTCCATTAATACTCGAGCACTGCGGCTCATGCTTGCCTTAGTAACTAGCCAATTACCTGCACTGTTTTTAGCCTCAGCCCCTACTTTTAGCGTGCCCGACGGATGACCAAAGTTAACCTCACTTAATGCGCCGCCACCAGCGGCTATATTAACGAGTGTGCCTTCAATTGCTGCAGCTGTGCCAATAGCAACAGCAGCTGTGCCCATCATGGCATGGTGCAGTTTACCCATCGACATTGCGCGCACGAGTAAGTTAATGTTGGCAGCCTCAATAACTTTACCGCTAGACGCAGTGTAATCTAAAGGCGCTGCAACAAACGCAACTTTTGGCGTATGTTGGCGAGCTTGCGCTTCATTAATATCAGTGATTAAACCCATTTTAACGGCGCCATAAGCGCGAATGGTTTCGAGCTTTTCAAGCGCTGCAACATCGTTATTTATATCGTCTTGCAGCTCTGTACCGGTATAGCCAATATCTGCGGCGTTAATAAATACAGTAGGAATACCTGCGTTTATCATCGTGGCTTTTAAAGTACCAACACCCGGTACTTTTAAGTCATCAACTACGTTACCTGTTGGAAATAACGCGCTATCGCCATCAGCAGGGTCCATAAATTCAAGTTTCACTTCAGCTGCTGCAAAGGTAACGCCATCGAGCTCAAAGTCGCCGGTTTCTTGCACTTCGCCATTGGTTATAGGGACATGCACTAATATGCTTTTTTTAATATTAGCCTGCCACACGCGCACAATAGCAACACCGTTATTAGGTACTCTGCTTTTATCGACCAAACCATTACTAATGGCAAAAGCACCGACTGCTGACGTTAAATTACCGCAGTTACCGCTCCAATCTACAAAAGGTTTATCTATAGCCACTTGACCAAACAAGTAATCAACATCGTGTTCGGCTTGCTCACTTTTACTTAAAATGACGGTTTTACTGGTACTTGATGTAGCACCGCCCATGCCATCTGTTTGCTTAGCATACGGATCGGGGCTGCCAATAACGCGCAGTAATAAATTATCGCGCGCCTCGCCTGCTACTTGAGCAGGCTTTGGCAAATCAGTTAAATTAAAAAATACACCTTTACTGGTGCCGCCACGCATATAGGTTGCAGGCACTTTAATTTGCGGTTTAAACATAATACTTGCCCTTATGCAGATTGTGTTGCTTCTAAAAAGTCTTGTGCAAAGCGTTGTAAAACGCCACCAGCTGCGTAAATAGAAAGCTCTTCTTGGGTATCGATACGGCACTTCATAGGCACAGTGAGTACTTCACCCTCTTTACGGGTAATGCTTAGATTGACGGTGGCACCTGGTTTTAAATCACCCGCTACATCGTACGTTTCGCTGCCATCTAACTTGAGCGTTTTACGCGTTGTGCCCGCTTTAAATTCAAGCGGTAACACACCCATACCAATTAAGTTAGTACGGTGAATACGCTCAAAACCTTCTGCTGCTATTACTTCAACGCCTGCAAGCCTTACACCTTTTGCCGCCCAATCGCGCGACGAACCTTGACCGTAATCGGCACCCGCTACAATAATAAGTGGTTGCTTACGCTCCATATAAGTTTCGATTGCTTCCCACATACGAGTATTAGTACCTTGTGGCTCTAATCGCGCGTAAGAACCTTGTTTGACCTCACCGTTTTCATCAAGCACCATTTCATTTAACAGTTTTGGATTAGCAAAGGTTGCACGCTGCGCTGTTAAATGATCGCCTCGATGCGTTGCGTACGAGTTGTAATCTTCCTCTGGGACGTTCATTTTGGTCAGGTATTCACCAGCGGCACTACTAGCCATAATTGCGTTTGATGGCGATAAATGATCGGTTGTAATGTTATCGCCAAGCACTGCTAGCGCACGCATACCCGTCATTGTGCGCTCACCCGCAAGTGCACCTTCCCAATAAGGAGGGCGACGAATGTACGTACTTTCTGGGCGCCAGTCGTAAAGTGGGTCGTTATCTTCACCGTAATCTACGGTTAAATTAAACATCGGCTCGTATACTTTTCTAAATTGCTCAGGCTTAACGCTTTGCTTAATTACTGCATCAATCTCTTCGTCAGATGGCCATAAATCTTTAAGCGTAATATCATTGCCTTGTTGATCTTGCCCTAGTATCCCTTTTTCAATATCAAAGCGAATAGTACCCGCAATGGCGTACGCAACAACTAAAGGAGGTGACGCTAAAAATGCTTGCTTAGCATAAGGATGAATACGCCCATCAAAGTTACGATTGCCCGAAAGCACCGCTGTCGTGTATAAATCGCGATCGATGACTTCTTTTTGAATAACAGGGTCAAGGGCACCACTCATACCATTACAGGTAGTACACGCAAAACCAACAATGCCAAAGCCCAGTTGCTCAAGCTCTGTTAGTAGGTTTGCATCTTCAAGGTATGATTGCACCGCTTTTGAGCCCGGCGCTAATGAAGTTTTAACCCAAGGTTTGCGCGTTAAGCCTTTTACATTTGCGTTACGGGCAAGCAGTGCAGCGGCAATTACATTGCGTGGATTACTGGTATTAGTACAGCTAGTAATAGCGGCAATAATACACGCGCCGTCTGGCATTAAGCCTTCTTCATTTTCAACAGCGCCCGAAATACCTTCTTTAGCTAAATCGCTTGTCGACACACGGCGGTGCGGATTAGATGGACCGGCAATATTGCGCCCTACGCTTGATAAGTCAAACTTAAGTACACGCTCATATTTTGCGGTTTTTAAGCTATCGCTCCAAAGGCCTGCTGTTTTAGCGTAGTTTTCTACAAGGGCAATTTGTTCTTCTTCGCGACCGGTTAAACGCAAGTAATCTATGGTTTTATCATCGATATAAAACATAGCTGCAGTTGCGCCAAATTCAGGCGTCATGTTGGAAATGGTTGCTCTGTCGCCAAGTGTAAGCGCGTCAGCACCTTCACCGTAAAACTCTAAATAAGTAGATACAACACGTTGCTCGCGTAAAAATTCAGTAATAGCCAATACAATATCGGTTGCGGTAATACCTGGTTGGCGCTTACCTGTTAGCTCAACACCGACAATATCAGGTAAGCGAATATAAGAAGCGCGGCCAAGCATAACACTTTCAGCTTCAAGCCCACCTACGCCAACAGCAATAACGCCCAGCGCATCAACATGTGGCGTGTGGCTGTCGGTACCGACTAGTGTATCTGGGAAGGCAATGCCATCTCGGTTTTGAATAACCGGCGACATTTTTTCAAGATTAATTTGATGCATAATGCCGTTACCCGGTGGAATAACGTCAATATTTTTAAACGCAGTTTTTGTCCAGTTGATAAAGTGAAAGCGGTCGTCATTGCGTCTGTCTTCAATAGCGCGGTTTTTTTCAAATGCGTCAGGATCAAAACCGGCATGCTCTACCGCTAGTGAATGATCAACTATTAACTGTGTGGGTACCACTGGGTTCACTTTTGCTGGGTCACCGCCTTTGGCTGCAATTGCATCACGCAAACCTGCTAAATCAACAAGTGCTGTTTGCCCTAAAATATCGTGGCAGACCACACGCGCTGGATACCACGGAAAATCTAAGTCTTGTTTGCGCTCAATCAGCTGATTAAGTGCATCGGTTAACATGGCAGGATCGCATCGGCGTACTAGATTCTCGGCAAATACACGTGATGAATAAGGTAGCGTGGCGTATGCACCTGGCTTAATTGCATCTACGGCTTCTTGCGTATCGTAATAGTCGACGTTTGAGCCCGGTAGAGGTTTACGGTATTGGGTATTATTAATTATGGTCATAATAAATTCGCTAATTGGTGACGGTGTTTGCTCACAGCTAGCGTGTTTAATGAAAAGTTTGAGAAAAACTGCTCGCTAGTGGCTATGTACAATAAAAAAGTGAGCACATGCGTGCTCACCCATTTTTTAACGTGACTCTATTGGTGTGTAACTACGTGCATCGGGCCCTGTATAATCGGCACTTGGGCGAATAATACGGTTGTTAGCACGTTGCTCTTTAACATGGGCAGTCCAACCCGTAACACGGCTCATTACAAATATTGGCGTAAATAATTTAGTTGGAATATCCATAAAATGATAAGCAGATGCATGAAAAAAATCGGCGTTACAAAACAGTTTTTTCTCGCGCCACATAATCTCTTCACAACGAACAGACACAGGGTAAAGCACCGTATCGCCTACTTCATCGGCTAGTTTTTCAGACCATTTTTTAATGATCACATTACGTGGATCAGACTCACGATAAATAGCATGGCCAAAGCCCATAATTTTGTCTTTACGTGCAAGCATGCCCATGACTTCTTGTTCGGCATGTTCAGCGCTTGTGAAACCTTGGATCATATCCATAGCCGCTTCGTTAGCACCACCATGAAGTGGACCACGCAGCGTACCAATCGCACCAGTTACACAAGAGTGAATATCAGAGAGTGTTGATGCACACACACGACCCGTAAAGGTAGAGGCGTTAAATTCATGCTCTGCGTATAAAATTAGTGATACGTTCATCACTTGCGCAAATAACTCGCTAGGTGCTTTGTCATGTAACAGTGTTAAAAAGTGTGCGCCAACAGAGTCGTCATCTGTTTGTGTTTCTATGCGTACATCATCGTGTGTAAAGCGGTACCAGTAACAAATAATACTTGGGAACACGGCAACCATACGATCAATTGCATCGTTGGCTTGGCTAAAATCGTTTTCCATTTCAAGGTTACCCAACATTGAGCAACCGGTACGCATTACATCCATTGGATGCGCGTCTTTAGGAATATTTTCAAGCACGGTTTTAAGTGCATCTGGTAAGCCGCGTAAGCTTTTAAGTTTAGCTTTATACTCTGCCAATTCACTTGTTGTAGGTAACTCACCGCGTGAGAGTAAAAACGATACTTCTTCAAACTGCGCTTTTTCGGCAAGTTCGCTAATATCGTAACCACAATACGTTAAACCAGAACCACTTTGTCCAACAGTACACAATGCTGTTTGACCAGCCACTTGTCCGCGTAAACCCGCGCCGCCTAATGCTTTATCTACCATGATCTTCTCCTGTCTATAATTTGTGTGTGGTATCTATTTTAATAATTATTATTTGTCAGATTTTGCTGAAAAAAGAGTATCGAGTGTGTTCTCGTACGTGTGGTAATCTAAAAAGTCGTAAAGCTCTGCGCGCGTTTGCATATTTTCAATTTGGCTTTGTTGCGAGCCTTCATTTAAAATTGCTGAATACACGTTAAGTGCCGCCTTGTTCATAGCTCTAAATGCACTGAGTGGGTAAAGCACCATTTCAACGCCTACATCACTTAGCTGCTCTTTTGTATAAATAGGTGTTTGGCCAAACTCAGTAATGTTTGCCAAAATTGGAACGTTAATCGCTTTTGCAAATGCTTGGTAATCAGCGAGGTCGTGCACGGCTTCTGCAAAAATAGCGTCAGCACCGGCTTCAACACAGGCAGCTGCACGGTCAATAGCGGCATTTAAACCTTCTTTTTGAAACGCATCGGTACGGGCCATAATGTAAAAATCGCTGTCGGTTTTTGCATCAACCGCCGCTTTAATGCGGTCAATCATCTCACCTTGGCTGACAATTTCTTTATTTGGGCGATGCCCGCAACGCTTTTGCGCTACTTGATCTTCTATATGAAAACCCGCTGCACCGGCTTTAGTCATTTCTTTTACTGTGCGCGCAATGTTAAACGCCCCACCCCAACCGGTATCGGCATCAACAAGTAGCGGTAAATCGCTTGCACCGGTAATACGACGAATATCTTCAAGCACGTTATCAAGGCTGGTCATACCCAAATCAGGCATACCAAACGAGGCGTTTGCAACACCCGCACCTGAGAGGTAAATAGCTTGGTGGCCCATTTTTTCTGCCATCATCGCTGTGTAGGCATTAATAGTACCTACCACTTGTAACGGGCGGTTATTAGCAATAGCGTGTTTAAATTTTAATCCTGCTGACATTACTTTCTCCTCACTTTGAACGGTTGCTACGTGGAGTAACTTATAGTTTTAATCTGTAATTATGACTGTTTAACTGTTTTACTTATTTTTAGCGGCTAAATCGTTTTGAGCTGCTCATACCAATCTGTATGGGTATGAGGTCTATTTAACGATAAGAAAATCGTTCTGTAACTAGGCAATAATTTTTATGTTTAGTGGTTCTAAATAAAAAATTATTAACGACGTTACGGAGCTATTTAATCCGTTAAATTGTTCGAATACTCATATTGATTGGTATACTTCAAATTTGGTTTGAATATTTGCTTGCGATGCACTGATGTGGCGCTTCATTAGCATTTCGGCCAGTTCGCCGTCGTGGTTTTCAATGGCGTTAATAATTGCTAAATGCTCATCAAACGCTTTTGATACACGCGGCCCCACCATGCCCATTTGTACACGATACATGCGTATTAATTGATAAAGCTCATTACACAGTAAATGAATTAAATGCGCGTTTTTACTGCCTTGAATAATACGGTAATGAAAATCTAAATCGCCGGCTTCTTGATAGTAAGATTCACCTTCTTTAACACGTTGTGTTTGTAGGTGCTGATTAAGTAATTGCTTTAAGCCTTTTATCTCTTCGGGTTCCATATTGTCGGCAGCCAACCTACATGCCAAACCTTCAAGTGAGCTGCGAACTTGGTATACTTCAATCAAACGCTCAGCGGTAAGGGCAACTACTCGGCAACCTACGTTAGCTTTACGCTCAACAAGGTAGCAACTCTCTAAGCGATTTAACGCTTCTCTAAGCGTTGCACGGCTTACACCATAACGCTTTGCAAGTTCAGGCTCTGATATTTTACTGCCTTGAACTATACTGCCTTCAACAATCTCACGGCGCATATCTACAAATACCTGATCTGATGCGGTAGTAATAGGCGCTTCGTTTAAAAATGTATGTGTCATAAGTTATTTTTTAGATTGTCGACAATTAATGCCGTTACTATGTGCTTATTAAAAAACCATGTCAACCCTTGAACCCAACAAAAAGACTAAAAAATGCACTCATTGTCGACACTATTAATCTAAAGCCTTATGAAAACGCTTTTAAAATAGACTAAACCAGTAAAGTGTCGACACTGCAATAAAGCTGATGTTAAGTTTTTTAGCGCTGAAAATGCGTTATATAAATGCTATTATCGCGCTTTATTTTTATAGTATGAGCCAACGCGTGAACGCTAACACTTTTATTCCTGAGCACTTTATTGATGACGTAAAAACCTATTTACCAGCGCATCTAAACTTAGATGACTTTTTAAATGCGTGTCGCAGGCCACTCAGAAAATCTATCCGCGTTAATACATTAAAAATTAGCATTGAAGAATTTGTAGAACGTACAACTGAAAAAAATTGGCTGCTAACCCCCATCCCTTGGTGCAGTGAAGGCTTTTGGTTAGAACGCCCAAGCGATGAAGAGCAAAACCTCGCTCTTGGTAATACCGACTTACATTTAAGCGGTGCGATGTACGTACAAGAAGCAAGTTCAATGCTGCCGCCTATTGCCTTAAAACAAAGTATTGAACTCACAGACACTCAAAATAACACTGTACTTGATATGGCATCAGCACCAGGCTCTAAAACCTCGCAACTGGCTGCGCTTATGAATAACCAAGGCGTGCTTGTTGCAAACGAGCTTTCGTCATCGCGCCTAAAAGTACTTAGCGCTACACTCAAACGAATGGGCGTTGGTAACTGTGCGCTCTCGCACTTTGATGGCGTTATATTTGGCAACTACATGTTTGAATGCTTTGATAGCATATTGCTAGACGCGCCCTGCTCTGGTGAAGGTACTGTGCGTAAAGACGCCGACGCACTTAAAAATTGGTCAATAGAATCAAACATACAAATAGCCCAAGTCCAAAAAGACTTAATTAAAAGTGCATTTTACGCATTAAAGCCAGGTGGCACATTAGTGTATTCAACCTGCACACTTACCCCGCTCGAAAACCAACAAGTGTGCGATTATTTACTCAGTGAGTTTGGTGACTATATAGCGCCTGAGTCACTCAGTGATTTATTTGAAGGTGCAAGTAAAGCAACAACAAGTGAAGGCTATTTGCATGTTTGGCCGCAAACATTCGATAGCGAAGGCTTTTTTATTGCTAAATTTAAAAAGCACGCAAGTTGCAACAACCCAAATCAAACTGTTAAAAAAGGCGCATTTCCGTTTAACGAGTTTGATAAAAAGCAAAGCGTCGCGTTTATGCAATCGCTTAAAAAGCATTTTGGGTTAACTAACTTGCCAGGTAATTTAATGCAGCGCGACAAAGAACTGTGGTTATTTCCACAAGGGTTTGAAGCCGTGCAAAATAAAATTAAGTACGCACGTTTAGGCATTCAAATTGGTGTTATTCATAAAAATGGGGTGAGGCTAACACATGAGTTTGCAACTGTATTTGGTAATGAGTGCAAAATTAATGTATTTGCTTTAAGTAACGAGCAAGCAAATGATTATTTTCAGGGTAAAGATATACGCTTAACGGAGGTAACTCAAACAATTGGAGAAGTCGTTTTAACGCTGTGTGGGTGCCCTATTGGGCTGGGTAAATGGCAAAAAAATAAGATTAAAAATTCATTACCACGAGATCTGGTACAAAATACACAATTAATCAGCTGGATTTAAAGTAATACTTTTTAATTAAATACAGTTATATCGAAAAATTAGTTATGCTTTATTGAGCAGCTTTACTACACTTTTAAGTACTTTCTTCTTCTCCCTAAAGAATCTAGAAAGTTTTTTTAGTTAACGCTAGACTCAAATTTGAGTCACTTTAAAGCCCAGAGTGCTTATAAGTCTCTGGGCATTTTTTTGCTTTTATTTACAGTGTACTTTATACAGGTGGGCCGCTCTAACGTCTTCAAACGCATTACCAAATTGAAGTGACAAGCACAATGTAGGGAGCCTATTAACCTGCTTTGCTAAATTAAACACCTCAAAAAATTGATATCCATGTTTAACCGCCAAATTTAATTCAGCAACATATAGCGCTTTAAACTTAGGTGGTAAGTTTGGCCAATTTATTAAAGCAAGTTGAATGATCCCTAAATGAACACTTAATTTATTTGGCCCAACGGACTTTGCTTGTTTAATATACTCATAAACGCGTTCACTAGCTCCTTCTTGATAACTAACAACTTGCGCTAATGCAATCCATGTTTCAGCCCAGCTTTGCCTCAACTCAACTGACTTTAAAAGCGCTTGTTCAGCCTCTTTATAAATTTGCGCATTATTGGCTTGCGTAGCTTCAGTTGAATCTTTAAAGGCATTAATACTTAACATATTTATATGCGCACTTAACTGCCAATAATGCGGATGCGAAGGCTCTAACTGAGTTGCCAAGGCAATAGCATGTTTTGCATCAGATAGCCGCGAGTAATCGGCTGGATCAGCAGTCATTTGCTGCACAGTATTACGTGCACTGAAGTACCAAGAATTAGCACGCATACTCTGAACACTAAGATAAATGATGCATAAAGTAACCATAGCCAAAATAGCGGCTTGCATCGTCCGATTAAAGTTAATCACTATATAAAGACTCAGTTAAATGCCAAGGGTTAGTTAAAAATAACTCAGTTGCTTTTTCAGAGCCAATTAAATCACTAACTATTTGCTTTGCATTACTTAATATTGGTGGCCTGCGCTTTACTGAATGTGCATCGGTTGCCACATATCTGACTAAATCAGCTTTAAGCATATCTTCGCAAATTTGCTTAGCTTTATCGCCCCAATGCCCTTCTAGGCTTGATGCCGTTAATTGAAACTCACAACCGAGTTGTTTTAAATGTTCTATATAAAACGGTTTTGCTTGAATATCACGGTTACGCTCAGGATGAGGAATTATTACTTTAATATTTTGTTTTGCTAACCACGAAATAAACTTATCGTAACCTTGAGGTACATGCGAGTGGGGTAACTCTAATAATAAATAGTTCACACCTTCAACGTGACCAATAAAGGGGAGTTTATTCGCCATTATTAATGCCATAAGCTCTACATCTAAACGAACCTCAGCAGCGACTGCTAACTTAATCGTGATCCCCGCATTTATAGCATGCGTTTTTAAATTAGCAAGATCATCATATATATGAAAACTCGCATTATTAAAGCGCCCTAGATGAATGTGCGGGGTAGCTATCATATGCGTTATACCATCGCTTTGCGCTATTTTTAATAACGCTAAAGCTTCATCTAAATCTTTAGCGCCATCATCAATTTCAGGCAAAATATGAGAGTGTATATCAATCATAAGTTAGCTATCTTTTTGCGGTTGCTCTGGTTGTTGAGAGTAGTCATAGTAATCGTAGTAACCGTGGCTATGCTCATCTTTACTTTTGCTCATATCAACCTTGTTAAGGACAACGCCAGCAACATGGGCTTTTACTTCAAACAAACGCTCAAGCCCTGCCGTAATAGGCTTAATACGTGTTATATCTGATTTAACAACATAGACTACCGAATCGACACTTTGTGCAATAACCAAAGCGTCACTTACTGCTTGAGTAGGCGGTGTATCGATAATAATATGATCGTACTTCGCTTTTAATACCGTTAATAAATCATCAAACCGTGAGTTAGAGAGTAATTCCAACGGATTACTCGGAATTTGACCACTTGGCATAATAGCAACACCTGACTTTTCATCCATGTGCACACACTCTGCAAACTGCTCTGTACCCATCATTAAATTACTTAAACCAGGATGAAAAACAGGAATATCAAAACGTTTTGCTAAGCTTGGTTTGCGCAAATCAGCATCAATCAATAATACTTTGCCCATCTGGGCAAGCGACATGGCTAAATTAGCAGATGTTGTTGTTTTACCTTCCCCTGGCGACGTTGAAGTAACAGCAATTACTTTATGCGCACGGTCTAAATGAGTAAGCAACAAGCTAGTACGGAATGTGCGTACCGATTCAGCGAAGCGTCGATAGTGATCTTCTAAATACGCATGGATCGGAAAGTAACTATTTTTAGGGATATTGACATGCGGAAGCAGTCCCAGCATGCGCTGCGCTAACTTACTTTCAACATCACTTTTTGTTTTAATCGTATCGTTGAGTGCATCAAATATAAAACTCATTACTACTGCAAAGCCAAAACTTGCAACAAATGCTAATATAACAATTAGTTTTTTATTTGGTTTACTGGGATCTTTAGGTGCATAAGCACGGTCAGTAAAACGGGCTGCCGCTGAACTAAAGTCACTCGTTACTTCCGTTTCTTTAGAGCGCGATAAAAAAGTATTGAAAATATTACGATTCGTTTCTACTTCACGCTTAAGCTGATTGTACTGCGTTTCTTTGCGGGTAATATCTTGATATTCGGCACGAATTTTTGCTAAATCGCGTTCAAGCGCATTTACTGTGCGGGTAGTTCTGTTAAGCTCTTTTTCAATACCCGTAATAAGGCCTTTAATTTGCTTATTTAAATTAGCTTTAACCGTCGCAAGCTCAGCCTTTGCTGATATCATTTTAGGGTGCTTTGCACCATAAACTTCAGCAAGTTCACTTACTTTTCGCTCAACTAAAACAACCTCACGTTTTACATCTTGTACTACGCGGTGCGATGTAATTTCAGGCATGCTACCTAAAAGTTCAATATTATCGTTACCGTATTCATTGATAACGCGATTAATACTTTCTAAGTTATTTTTTGTGGCACGAGTCTCTACCAACTGCTTAGACATTTGTTCAAGCTCTTGCGTTACCAGCCCAGCAATACCTTCAATATCAACAAGTTTTTGTTCTTCTCGATAAGCTTGTAAGCGTACTTCAGAGCTATCTAATTGAATACGCAGCTCTGATAAACGCGTATTTAACCAGCTCGATGCCTGCTGTGTAATGCCCATTTTAGCGCGCATTTGGCTTTCAATATAAACTTCACCCACAGTATTAGCGACAAGTGCTGCAAGTTTAGGATCGCTCGACTCAAAACTAACTCTAACTAGCTGAGTTTTATTTATTGGCGACACACTGAGCCTTGACTTAAAGCCAGCAAGCAAATCAAGCATCTCTCTTTGAGCTTGTTCTTCAGGTGAAAGAAGTACTGTCTCTTTTTTATTTAAAAAAGGTAGGACACTTTTAATCGAACTTTTAAGCTCACCTAAAACAGAGGGCTTAGCAATAAAGTCTGTGTGTGACTTTAAATCTAGTTTAGTTATTACTTCGCGTGCAATACTATTTGATTTAATAACTTCAAATTGCGTTAAGTAATATTCTTTTTTTGTGGAGTCTAAACCGTAAATTTCATCAAAGCTAACTGCTTTTGTCTGCTCTGCTTCAATCAATAATGTAGCGGTTGCCGTATACTTAGGTATTAAAGTTAGAGTAACCATAATAGTCAAAAGCGTAACAACTGTCGCAAAACCTAAAATACGCCATTTAGAACGTTTAATAACATTGAGGTATACACCTAAATCAATAACTTCATCGTTATTGCTAGGCTTATCGGATATATGATTCATTTTGTAATTGCCTTTAAACTGCTTTAAAACAAGCGTTGTTCTATTTTTATGGTATCGCCCGCTGCAATTTGGCTATTCAAGCTGCCTTTTTGTTGCTGCTCTTTAGTTTGTTCTTTAAAAATGTATATTTTATCAACCGAAGCACGCTCAGTTAAACCTCCGGCTAACGCAATTGCTTGGTTAACCGTCATCGCAGGTTGATAAGGGTAGGCACCAGGTTCTTTTACTTCGCCATGAATATAAAAAGGTCGGTACTCTATTACTTGCGCATATACATTAGGGTTTACTAAATAATCAGGATGTAAACCGTCGCTGATCACTTTTTCAACTTGGGAAGGATTTAAGCCAACCAGTTTAACTTTACCCAAAAATGGGTAGTTAATTTCGCCACTATTACCTAACAAAGCCGTTACATCTAAATCGGGTTGACCAAATACTTTAATTTCTACTTTATCGCCAGGGCCAATAATGTAACTTTGTGAGTTTTGCGCGTAACAACTAAAGCTAAAAATTAAAAGACTAAAAATCAGTAATTTAAAATTCATTTATTAGCCTTCAACGCAAAGGTAAAGTTAATACCTACAACAACACGATCAAACTCTATTGTGCTCTGTGTTGAATTACGGTCTATAAAATCAACATAACTAGAAACCATACCAAAACTGCTCACTAAATAGTTTAATCCTAAACGTGCATTTTTAGTTTTGTCTTTACGGTTAATACTGCCTGTGTATTGCTCATCAATATAGCTTAAACCCACTAACGAACTAAGGTGTTCACTCCAATTGTGATTCCAGTTAGCACCGTAAACACTTTCTCTAATGTAATCGCCTTGAACAAGAGGATCTTTAGCAGCACGGCTAGTCGCAAGTTGTAGTGTAGAATAAGTTAATGGTTGCCAAGTAAGCGCGGCTTCCCAGCTTAAACCACTAAAGTTTTGACGACGGTTAGATGCGAAATCTTTATTTTGGTAACCTACTTTAAACGATCCCATAGTCACCGCTGTGGCATCCCATTCCATACCCAACAATACTTTTACATCATTAGAATCACGCGATATACCATTTATTTGTATTGCATCGTATCGGTAGTTTTCTTGTTTTACTTCTAGAAAAGCGCGCGTTGCAGCTTTAGTATCATAATAGCCAATAACACCAATTAAAGATTTATCGTAATCACGAAACTGCGATACAGATCTAAAATTTTGATATTTTTTATTGTAAAAGCCAGTAATTAAAGCAATTTGTGCTTTAGAACTCATTGCGCCGTATTCGTAACGCATTGCAATATCTTGCTGCTGGTAATTCACTAACTCATTAACAGTATTACCTAAGCCTTCGGTTAAGCCACTGCCTCGTGGTTCGTACAACCAATCAGCATTACCGGTAATATCTAAACGATGCTTACTTGTGAATTCTTTATGTACCAAAGCACCTACATTAACTTGAGTAAAGTTATCAATTGTATCTTTATTATGGAACGACGTACTGCTGCCTAAATCAAGCTTATAGCTATCAGGGCCATCATCAATCAAAGCACTTATTTTAGGTGCAATACTCCAAATCAATCTTGATTCTGAGTTATCTGGGGTGCTAAAAAAATTGTCGTTACTGCGTAAACCCGTTTGTAGTGTCGGCGTAATTTCTGCACCGTCTTTTGTCATAAAGCTGCCTGGCTTTATATTTGCTAAAGCGGGTGTTGATACAACCACACTTAAAGCAACAAGTAATGGAGTCATTGTATTAGTAGGCATTTTCATTCTTAAATCCCTTAAAAATTGTCATAAATATTATTTTAATATCAAACCATAACGACCAGTGCTTAATATAATGCAAATCAAACTCTACTCGTTTAGTCATTTTATCTAATGTATCTGTTTCGCCACGCCAGCCATTAATTTGCGCCCAGCCTGTAATCCCAGGTTTAGTTTTATGCCTAAACATATAAAACTCGACCTTTTTTCGATACTCTTCGTTGTGTGCAACAGCATGGGGCCGAGGACCTACAATCGACATATCGCCTTTAATCACGTTTATAAACTGTGGTAATTCATCAAGGCTAGTTCGGCGTAAAAAAGCACCTAACTTAGTTATTCGCACATCGTTTTTTGTCGCTTGCGTAACAACATCGCTATTTTCGGTCACCGTCATGGAGCGAAATTTCCAAACTTTTATCTTTCTACCATCAAGCCCATAGCGATCTTGCTTAAAGATAATAGGCCCTTTTGATGTTAGTTTTATTGCGGCTGCTATTGCGAGCAAAACGGGTGTAATTAACGTCAATATAATAGCCGATACAACCACATCCTCAGTACGCTTAATAAACTCGTGAGCACCAATACACGGTGACTCAAACACACTTAGCGTATCTACTGCACCTACATGTTCAATACGCGCATGAATAAGGTTCGACAATAAAAAATCGGGGATAACATGGACATCAACCGTTGTATCGCCTAACTGTAATAATATGTCAGCGATGCGTCTTTCAGCTTTTAATGGCAAGGCAATGTATAAAATATCAATTTTACCTTCACGTGCTGCATCAACCGCTTGTTGTATAGCGCCCTCAACGTCATGCGATGCTAATCTACTAAATAAGCGCTCAGGTTTACGATCATCAAAAAAGCCTAAAAATTTAAAACCTAGTTCTTCATTTTTAATGATTTCTTCATGTAAATAAGCGGCTGACTCAGTCGCACCTACAATCGCTACATTACGTAAATTCAGTCCTAGCTTGCGGCGATTTCGCTTGTATAAATGCACCGCAAGACGCCACGCATATAAAAAAGTAAAACTCAATAAAAACCATATCCCTAACCCTAAACGAGAAAGCGAATCGGTAAATTTAAATATAAACGATATAAAAAACAGCACAGCAAAAGCAATAAGCAATGAAGCCCAAGCGCACATTACCATGGTTTTAAACTTACCCGCACGCCAAGAGCGATACGTGGCAAACAGCTCTGCGCTGTATAAAAAACTCAAGGCGACACATAATACCGAGATAATATAAAAAGGAGACAACTGAAAACCGTACATTAAAGCAGCGCATTGAAAAGCTAAAAATAACGCAAAAATATCAAATAGCCTGTAAAAATTGGCATCAGAAGAGCCCGAAGGTTTAAATGTCCTTGAAGATGTCATTTTGCTAATCCTTGTAGCGATCTAATTGAAGTTAATTCAGCTAACTAAATTTCAGGGCATAATATAGCATTAGTGACTTTTATACAACACTCCATAGACAAGTGTCCTAACAAATAAGTACTACAAAATACATTAACAATTGCAAAAAACGGGATTGTTATTTATTTAAATAAATTTTTAAACCAATCCCATACCCCAAACGAATATCCTTCAAATATATCAATCCCTAAAGCCGACTTGATCAGATACAGCGCCAAAATCACGGTTAAACTCGCGATTAAAATAAAAAAAGTAACAATTGCTGCTTGTGCAATTTTTGCCATTTTTTGCTCTTTAGCACTGAGTCCTCGCCTATTTCTGCCAGCGAGTACAACAAAATAATATCTATACTTTAAAATTTTTATTACACCACGACAGTCAAACGCGTGATTTCCCCATTGCCTTGCACCTATAGCCACTTTTAAATGAGTGAGTTGTTCATCAGAAAAACTATCTTGTATCGTTTCGGGCATACGCTCTAATAAACTTCTTACTGCGGGGTCAGATCTTAAATCAGACAAATACACACTCCATTAAATAACCTCTATAAAAATAAACATATGTTTTAGTTAAGCAATAAAAAAAGCCAATTATAAATAATTGGCTTTTTTCAACAACACTTAGCTTATTTTATTGTGCTTGAGCGATAAGTATTGTTATTTAACCAACTTTGTTTTTCAACCGTTGGTATTTTACCATCTTGAGTCACATTCGTTTGATGAAATGAATGTTGATTCCAAATGCGCGTTGCATTTTTCCATGGTTTACTACTATCAGCAGCACCATAAACAGTTACACCATTATTAATGCTATAACGAGAATCATAATTGTTTGATACAACAACTAATTCTGCATTATCATCGCCCTCTAGGTCAACAACAATTGGGTATTCCCAAAGCGTCGCAGATGAGTTGTCTACAGATGATAAAACTGAACCATCGAGTCCGTTAAGTACTCTCACTTTGAAATGATCTTGCACTAATACTTCATCAATACCGTCACCATTAAAGTCAAAAGCACTTACTCCTACCTTACCACTCCAATCATCGTTATTAGAAACTGACCAAACAAGTTGACCCGTTTTATCATACATATCAACAGCAGTATATCCGGCGTGTACAATGCCAATGCTGTCTTTACCTAAAAAGCTAGATACCGCTTGAGCACCGCCACCTACATTAGACTCATTAGTTACTTGCCACTTAACATTGCCATTATGTTCAAGCACTGCAAAAACACTGTCTCCAATATTATTTGAAGGATTACTAATAACTATTTCAGGGTCTAAATCACCATCTAAGTTGGCAATGGCACTAAACCACGTACTCCCTGGCGTGCCATATTGCCATAGCAGCGCTCCATTAGAGTCATACAAACCGCCACCGGCTAGCACTTCTTGAGAATTATTATTATCAGCATCAAATGCTGTAGAAGCCGCAGACCAGTTAGTTGTATAAAGCAAACCCGTATCGTAATTAAATACATTTGAACCTGTTATAATTTCAACAATACCGTCATTATTTATATCACTTAGAGTGACAGCTCCTAAAGGCTTGCCAGATTTAGTAAGCTCTTTTTTAACTAGGCCGTTATTATCGATAATTTGCACTACTGCAGATGAATAATCGTTAATAACCAGCTCTACAACACCGTCATTGTCTAAATCAGCGGCAGCAATTGAGTTACGTGAATCAGCAAACACTCCCCCGTTTTCATATGTCCACAGCTCAGAGCCATCAATACCACTAAGTGCACGCACTAAGCCTGGCTTGTTAGCACTACTTTTAAACGATGTAATCACTACATCAGCTACATCACTCTCGTTTATTGAACCATCGTTATTATCATCATTAAGTTGAACAACAACTGGGGTAGACATTACTTGGTTATATTCAGGCATAAATTCGCTTGAATTCCACTGCCATTTTTGCTGCATCGCAAATGGTTTAATTGTTTTTGCCATATCTGGCAGGTCACCAGTAAACTCATTACCTAACAGCGTCATTGAACCTTGAAAGCTTTTACCTATAACAGGCATAACTGCTGCACCGTAAAGGCCACTAATATCAGCATGAGGAGCTAAAACTACGCCTTCCCAGCGATTTCCTTTTATATTAAGGTCGCGCGCGTCAACAAAGTTAAAAACGGTTTTAGTTACATGGCTTTTAAGGCGAGCAAAACTTTTGCCTCTTACTAATAATGTTGAGTCGCCACTTATATTAAAAATCATAGTAGCGCCAGCTGGCATGCCTTGAACTTTAAATGTATGTGCTCTAGCAAATTGCTGTGCATCAATATTAAACACTTGCGTTGCAGAGGTATTATCGCCTTGTAAATACAGCCCGCCCCATTTCCATTGAACTGTCCCTGTTGAATCAAGCTGTGCAAGTTCAGTGCTTAAGTCTTTATAAAATGTTTCTTGTTCGTCAAAGTTAAACGGGAGTGAAGATTGATCTTGATTTGCATAAACACTTGAGCCACGCTCCATCCCCCAACGTACGCTCCAGTGTACATCTGTGCCACCGCCGGCAATCATGCTACCCACATATTGACGACCGATTCTAAATTCAATCCCCGTCTCACTAATTAAGTAGTATTCACTCGGGTTAGAACGGCGATTGTAACCTACGCTATAGCCACCTTTAATACCTATGTCACCCGCTGCAATTGCACCATCAGCACGCCCTAAATACGACTCAAATTCTTCAAATACAAATGCAGAAAAATTATTAGCAACACCTAAGTCACCAGCCAACGTTGATGTACTCGCTAAAGTTAGTGCAATCATTGCACTCAATTTTTTATATTTTCTTAATGATTTAGTCATTTCTTCCCTCGAAAATGAAAAAGTGCATTATCCGGCACTAAAATTTTTAACCCTGCGCTTAATAAAAATTAAAAAGCCGCTTAACCTGTGCTGAAGATTATATATACAAATAAAATCAAAAGAAACACAAAATACAACAAAAGTACTGCCTTTATGTTAATTTAATGTTTATTTAATTTGAAATCAACTAGTTATAAAGTTTTAAATTTAAATTTAGATTTGAAAAAGAATTAATGAAAAATTTTACTGCTAGAACAAAGCACGAGTTAAAAAATAGCATCAAATAAAAAAGGGTTATGTGGTTCAGTCGTAAAGGTAAATTATATTACTGTAAATAATACGCAGAATGGGGCTATTTACTGAATGAACTACCTCTCGCTTAGGCTCAAATTCGCTTCGCGAAGAGGGGTATCTTAATTAGCTAGAGGTCAAAACCTTTACGCCGCGAGTGGCGGGGAATAGACCCGAAGAGATTTAATAATGCAGCACTATCTGAGGGGATTTGGTTGGCAATAACTTGGAATATATTTTTTATTACAGCTTTTAAACTAAAGCTTATTTACGAATTTATAAATGGCAATACGCTGACAGAGTAAATATACCGAATGGTTCTACACCGTATAAAGAATTATGCATTTAAGCCCCTACACACCAATAGCGCTAGGGGCTCTTTTTTTCAAAAAATTAAAAACAAAAATGCAAATAACAATTGCAAGTAAGGAATTAAAATAAGGTAAAACACTAAACATAACGGAAGTTGAGTCTAAGATCATTAGCTGAAATTTATTTAAAAATCGAAAAATAATTAAATGCAGTGGAAAAATAGCAATTGAAGATAAGGCTAGAAGCCGAGACGTAGGCGATGCTTTTAAAAGGCTACAAATTAAAAATAGTATAAAAATTCCCAAGCAAGAAATAAGCGGATATAAAAAAGGAATAACACCAAAGCTCAATTCACGCATATCAACCCGACCGTTCTGTAATGCCGCGATATAAAAAATAGGTAAAAGTATGAGTAAAAGAATCCAGACAAAGTATTTTTGACTCAACGCAGTAGAATTTAATAGATCAGATTCTTTTATAACTCTCCCCATCTGAAAAAAGAACAATCCTACTACTGCAGAATCAAGACACCAATAAAACCTTGTCTTTATTAGCTCTACATTAACCAACAAAAAGGACAAAATAACAGCTGAAGTAATAAAGGCCGTTATTGGTTTCATCTTAGAAAAAATAACTATTTGCAAAACAGAAATAACTATTAAGCAAGGAAAAAACCACAACACCCCATTAATATGAAAACTATCGGCTTGGGCCGTTATTAAACGAAATAATGGATCAAACCAAGGCATGTTACTCGCCTGCCCGCTACCAAAAAAGTGTAATGGGAGCCAAAAACAAAATGAAACAAAAAAGAAAAAACCAAATGGTATTATTAACCTGTGATTTAATTTAATTAATGCTTTTTTTATAGGTTGTTGTCGAGAAGCCAAATAGCCTGACATGAAAAAAAATAAAGGCATATGAAAAGAGTAGATAAGTATATAAATACTTTCATTTAACCAAGCTGCGTGGCCTAATACTACTAATATGATCCCCGCAGCTTTCATATTGTCAATATAATTAATACGTGTCACGACTAATTAAAAAACTTGTTTTTTATCAGAAGTACAGCAAATCTAGTGTTAGTCACTAAATAACGTTTCCACATCCGACCTGGTTCTTGCATCACTCTGTATAGCCATTCTAAGCCTGCTTTTTGCATCCATAGCGGTGCGCGTTTAACTTTACCAGCGACTACATCAAACGTGCCACCTACGCCCATTACAAAATCAACACCGAGTTTATCTTGCCATTTATTAATAAAATTTTCTTTTTTAGGTGATGTGATAGCAACAAATAACAACTTAGCGCCCGATTCACGTATTTTATTAACGACGGCTTCTTCGTCATCCCCTTCTTTATTTCCAAAGAAATAACCATCATGATAACCAGCAATATTTAAATTAGGGTTTTGTGCTTTAACTACTTCCACTGTTTTGCTCACCACTTCTTCGGTGGCACCCAATAAAAAAACAGGGAAGTCTCGTTTTGCACTCATCGCTAATAGCTCATGAAATAAGTCAACGCCTGCAACGCGTTCTGGCACATCGTGCCCTAAAAAACGTGCGCCAAAAACAACGCCCATACCATCAATATTAATTAAATCACACGCTTTAACCGACTCAGCTAAAACAGGATCTTTTTGCATGTTTACTATTTTTGCAACATTTACCACAACGTGTTGTAAAAACTCTTTTTTTTCTATTCTATTTTCGATAAAAGACACGGTTTCTTGCATTGTAGCAATGTCCATCGGGGCCTTTAAAAATTCAATGCGTTTCATTAATATAATCCATTCTTAAATAGTGCTTAGCTTAAACAGTTACGTGCTACTTGTTAGATTTATTGCGATTAAAAAAGGCAAATGAATAATATACCCATGCCTGAGTCCAACGCACATAATCTACTTTATTGGTGAAGTGTTTGTTTTTTTGATAAATAAAGCGCTGGTGTGTTGGTAAATACAAAGTTTCAATAGAGCGATTAATTATCTTTTCTGCCATTGCGAAATCTTCTGCTGTTTTACCTACTTTTAAAAGGGTAAAAATAGCTTGCGACACGCAGTGCATGTCTAGTGGATAGCGATTATTGTTGTAGTATTTAGCCGTACCATCTTCTTCAAAAAGATGCACTTTATAGTATTGTAAACCAAGGTCGATAGCCGTTTTAAATTCGTCTGTAACTAAAGCATCACTTAATAAAGTCAAGGCTTCTAGATTATATCCAGTATGAAAACCATCGATAAATTGGTGGTGGTGTCTTGCGCCGTAAACCCAAGACCCATCAGTGCCTTGCTCTGATACTGTTTGTCTAGCCGCACTAAGTGCTAGCTTTTTATACTCTTGATTATCTATAAGTGCAGCGACTTTAGCCACCCAAGCAGCTCCCCACAGATTAGCATTATGAACAAATGCAGTTTCACCCGGTATGTAACCAAAAAACTGCCTCCCCTCAAGCTCGGTGTATAAAGTTTTAACAATAAAATGCGCGCTATCGAGTGCCGGCTCGCTATATTTAGCTTTCCCTGTTATTTCACTTAATGCATATAGAGCCTGCGCTACATAAATGGTGGTAATAACGTTTGGTTTACCTTTAGGAACAAAGAATGCGCGTGCATTCCAATCAAAATGATAACCCCAGCAGCTATGCTGCCATAATTCTCGATCGCTTTGTTGAGTTAACAACCAATCGGCTAGCTGTATTGCTTCATCTAAATATACTTGCTCATTCGTTGCTTTATAGTCTTCTAATAAGCCTAAAATAAATAAGCCAATCCCCTTCGGATTACGCTTTTTAGGTATACCAAATAAAGGACGTAAATTGATGGCTAAACGCTTATGTAATTGAATCCATGCAAGACCAAAAATGCCTTTTTTTAAACCTGGAAACCAATCGAAAAAGCGACTGTTTAATCCATCAAATGGATCTTGTCCTGCATAATTATTTTTTTTCGCCCTATCAAGTATCAAGTTGGCGCAATTTTGACTACCTAACATTTTTAAAGCGCTCCAAGATCTGTGTATATCATTTTTATTTGTGGAATAATAACTTGTGGGCTAAAGTTTTTTAAAAATTTGGCTTTAGCGGCACATTCCATTTTCTTTGTTTGTGTTGGCGACTCAATAAAACTCTGCATTGCTAATTGTAATGCATTCGTATCACCAGCCTCAACAAGTAGTCCATCTATACCATGGGTAATTGCGTCTGGTATTCCACCCGCTGTGGATGCAATTACAGGAATATTACACGACATAGCTTCAAGCACCCCCATTGGGAAGCCTTCATTGTAGCTAGGTAATACATAGGCATTAGCTTGTTTAAGTACATTCAACTTGTCATCTCCTGAGATCCACCCAAGCAGCTTTACACTCTCTGTCAGCTCTAACGTTTCAACTAACTTACAGTATTTATTTATATCACCATCGCCTCCTAACAATAATCTCGATTGCGGGTGTTTTTGTACAACGTATTTAAATGCTTCAATTAAGTCTGTGACGCCTTTACGCTCACCTAAACGACCTAAAAATACGAAATTAAATTCTTCAGTGATACGTTTTTCAATCTCTAAGGCCGGTACCGCGTTATAAACCACAACTCCTTTTGATGGATCATCTAATATTGTCTTCAGCCATTGCATCCACTGCGAAGATAAAACAATTACTTTATCAACCGAATTAAACGTTTCCCTAATTTTTGCTTGCTTGGTAGCGTCGCATTCATTGCCATAAAACTCTCTAAATTCAGCACCATGGAGATGTAAAACCACTTTTACATTAAAGTACTTTATTAATTTAATTAATTTAGATTTACGCATGTAACTACCGCGTGAGGACATATGTATATGCACGAGCCCAATGTTACAAAATAGGAGTTGATATATTAAATTCAAAATACATAAACCAAAGGTGAATAATTGACTCAACAATCCAAATTTTGCATTTGTTGAATGACTGATCAATATCTCTGAATTGGTCATTTCAAAAAAGTGTTCATTGGCGTAACCATTTAATACCGTTGCAATGCCACCTTGCCCATTACGATCCGTCGCGATTGTTAAATTTTTAAGTTTTTTCAAGCTAAAACTCTCTTATTGCTTGTTTAATTTTACCGTTTTTTGTTCTTGGAATAGCATCAACTTTTTTTACACTAACCTTGATTGAATGCCCTAGCTTTTCTTTCGTGTTTAACATTAATTTATTTTGCTCTTCTATGTTAAATATTTCCTCATCAACAACAACTAAAATATCAATGCTAAAATCTGCTTTTTGTACAAATTGCGTCGCTAATAACCCCTGCACTCCTTTGGGTATATGATTCAAAATATGGATGTTTTGGCCATCTTCTCCAACCAAATAATCACCTACACGCCCTTCAATAGAATCAATAATTGGAAATACACGCCCGCATGGACACGATGTTTCATCTGATAATAAAACGTGGTCGCCTGTTTTATAGCGTATTAAGGGGTAGAGAGAATTGTTAAAATTAGTGCCGACAATTTCAGCTCTATCTCGTCCATTTTCAGCTTTCCCTGCAGGCAATAATTCTACGTGAGCGTAGTCTGTTAATATGTGATATCGGCCATGTTCACAACTGGCAATTGCAGCTACACGCTCAAATAAGCCATACCAATCAAATACGGTGCATTTAAATCTTCTCTCGACTAATGCTTTGTCTTCTTTGCTAAGAGATTCTGACGAGGTAATGATTGACTTTAAGGTACCTTGATAATAGGTGTTATTACTCTCTAAATGCTTTGCCAGTGTAACAATAGACGATGGATACGCTTGAATCGCTTTGACCCCATAGCTTTGCATTGCATTTAAATAACCATCTAGGTTTTTTTGTGCGAGATGAAATGAAGATAATAAAATCATATTTTCAAAATACGAGTAACGCCAAAAAGGGCCTTTTTTTTGCTCTTGTGGGACAATCATATCGCCGCGCAACCACGCTCGTTTATCGTTATGCTCAATTCCAGCCCAGTACATCATTCTATTTATAAAGGCTTGCTCAGTAATTACCGATTGCATATTTTGTGGAATAGATAATGGAGCGCCAGTCGTGCCACTGGTGGACCCTTTAACAACCACACCTGATTTATTAGGCGATAAAAACCTATCTTTATTACTATTTACTTCAGCCTTATCAATGTAAGGAAACGTATTTATATCATCGGCAAAGCGTTGATAAAAAGCGATGTTACGTTGCGCCTCTGTGAGTACTTTTTTAAGGGTTTTACTTTGATATTGCTTTAGCGCCTCTGAGTCATAGTCATGGGCAATTAGCTCTTTGGTGAGCTGCTCACACTCTTTATTTTCTCTCAGTTTTTTGCGTATAAATGCTCTTGAACTTAATAAAATATTTTGGATAAAGACAGGGCTCAACTTATATACTTTGCTGGTAAACATTAATAGTAATCCTTTGGATCAATGTCTGATTTGATGATTTTCCCGGGGATCCCAGCAACTACGCTATTATCTGGAACATTCTTAACTACAACGCAGTTGGCACCTATGACGCAGTTATTCCCTATCGTTATTTCACCTAAAATCTTTGCGCCTGTCGCAATAAAGCAATTATCACCAATGACGGGGACATTTATCGATTTAGATTTCCCACCAATAGTAACATTTGAACCTATTACACAGTTTTTGCCGATCGTAGATCTTTTATGTATTACTACCCCAATTCCACCATATGCGAATACAGTATTTGTGCCGATGCTAGTCTCAGAAAAAATAGCTGAGTTATGTATAAGCCGAATTAAAATATTGAAAGCCTTGGGAAGCAAAGGGATCTTATGTCTGTGTAAATAATTACCTATGTGATAAAGCTTCATCTTTTATTCCCTATTGAATTATGAAGATACATTGCGCTAAATAAAAAAAGTAAGGCGGGCGTTTTAGTTGTTAGTGCATTATTTGTTAGTGACACCATAAAAAATATAATCAATGCTGCACATAAACTTATATTATCTTTACTTGCTAGCTTAAAAGGAAGCCTATAACAGCCCACTATGAGTAACAGCGTACTTATCAACCCAAAGCTCACAACCCAACCTATTAAATAATTTTCGATAACATCTATTTCAATATAAAACGCGATATTACTAATTAGCTCTTGTGATGCACCAAATATCCATTCTAGTGGGCTTAATTGCTCCAATATAATAAACACATCAAACCGCGCTTGTGCACTGCCATCAACGTGTAACTTACTTAAAATACGTGACCCTATAGGTGTAAAAATAATAATCAGCGAAGTAAAAATGACTGCGCAAAAAGTGAGAGCTTGTAACGCGGCGAATCGCATTTTTGTCATTTTAATACCCTTCGTTAAAAATACAGGTATTTTGGGAGCGACGAGTATGAATGTGCCTAAAAGAAAAACCCCGACCGCTGCCCTGCCGCCAAAGGCAAACAAGGCTAAAAAAATCACTGTAAAATATAGCAAGGTAGGAAAACGAGTTTGGTTCATTAAAAGTGGCGCTAAAGCAGCCGTAATTAATGCATTATTTAATGGATGCGTTAACAGCGCCGTTGAACGAAAATGACTAAAGCTTGAAAAGCTTACATCAACTAAAGTTTTACCCAAAATAAACTCTAAAATAGCAATCACTGCGTTAATAAATAATAAGTACGCCAACAGTCGCAATAACTTTTTTTTATGTTCTGACTTTAGCTGACTTAGCAAATAAACGGCTAATAACGCAGCGACAATTGTATCAATTAAATAAGCCATTCCTGAGGTGCCAAATCTAAATAATCCATAAAATATCACCACAGAAATACTCAAGGTACTTACTAGCCAAGCACCTCTTAGCTCTTTGAGGTTTGCAAGCGGCTTATTGAGCCCTTTTTTAAGCGTCAACAGTCCAATACAAAAAAATAGAATATAGCTCGTGATGTGTATTTTCCCTAAAGGGCTACCGCCATCAGAAACATACTGAATACCTAAATTTTCAAGTAAATAGCCACCCAAAATGAAGGACAATAAAAAAACGCAAAACATTATTTTATAAATATTTTCACTTTTCATATTGGGTAACCCATAATTTGCACTTTTTATAATTGAGTAGACCCATCACGGTTAAGAATATAAGTACCCCAAAAATAATATCTAAAAGAATATATAAAATAGGTGTGTCTATAGATAAATAATTGTGGATACGAAGTTGGCTAAGTAATAAAGCCATACACAACGAGGCAAGTAGTATTTTATAGACTTGTGTTGGTACATTGAACTTGTACCCTTTTTTAATTGATAAATACAAACTAGCTATACATGAAACCGTATTGGCAATAACAAATGCCCAGGCGGCCCCTGTTAGTCCATAAATAGGTATAAGTATAATTAACGCAATTAAATTTATTACAAAGGACGCTAGGCTAATTCGGGGTATGTATTTAGTATGCAAAGAAAATTGTAAACCATGATCGATATAATGCGCTTTTATATTTAATACAAATACACCCGCACATAGAATGTAAATGATAGTTAAACCTTGAGATAAATACTCTTCACTTAATAGCAGCTGAGTTATTGGTTCGGCCAGTACACAAAATCCCACTAAAGAAGGCACTGCAATAAACATTAACAGCGTTAAATAATCTCCATGTGCCTTATAAAGCATGGCTTTATCATTGATCTTTTTTGTTAGTTCAGGATAACCTGGCAGTGCAACAACCATAAAAATAAGCGCACCAATGCCAAGTAAAATATTTGAAATTGCAGCATAAATTCCTGTTTGGGCTAGATCTAACGAATCTGCAATAAAGTAACGATCTAAACGAGTCGATATTGCAGCTACAAGTCCACTTACCATTAAAGGGAGACCGTATGTATAAATAGCCTTTGCATCGGCGCCTCTGAGCTTTTTAAATCCCAAATTTAATGGTGTAAAAACCAACAAACCAGCAAGAAAATAGCTTAGCGATAAAGAAAGTAATGCAATAAGCATATCAGTGCGAATTAAAAGAAAACCCCCTGTTAGTACAATAGCGAGTACCGACTGTAACAATACGGCTAGCCTGTACGGATTTAAACGTTCCATAACACGTGCTAATTCAAGGTAAAACAAATACAACGCTTTAGTAAAAAAAAGTATAAATGTGGCTATTAATATATTTAAACTTAACAGTTCAGTTAAATATAAACCCAGAATCACTAGAGCAAATGCGGGTAGTGTGCAACACAGTATTATTGAACACGCGATAGCAGCAAAATACGAATGTTGATCGCTACTTTTACTTGGGAGTAAACGCAGCATGCTTAAATTAATCCACTGAGCAGCAACGGCTCTGACAATTTCGACGGTAAGCAGCATTAATGCCAACATACCGTATTCTGTAGTGGTTAATAGCTTAGTGTGAATACTAATTAAAGCAAAAACACTGATTGCAGCAAAAATTTGCACTGGAGCATATTTTAGTAGAGCTTTAAACATCGGTTTGCTTATCTAAAATACTTGTATACAAATCTATATATTTTTGAGTAATACAAGCTGTGTTAAATTTACTCTCAAGTGTGGATTTAGAGGTAATTATATTGTGGCTGGTAAGCATATCTTGAATATCTTTAACAGTCAGCGAATCTGATAAATATAAAACGCCCATTCTTTCGAAAAAAACTTTTTCATCTTCAAGTATACCTACTTCAGTTGTAATAAGAGGTAGACCAACAGCTAACATTTCTAGAGGAACCAGCCCAAAAGTTTCTTCACTAGACGTGAAAATACCTAGATCAGCACTCTGGTACTGTTCAACTATTTCTACTTTATTCAACTTACCTAAAAAGTTTACCTTATTTTCTAGACCAAGAGTGCTAACCTGTTTTTTTAGCTGCTCTGTATAGACGTTATCTGCAGCAGGCCCAATCACAGTAAGTGTGGCGTTAAAGCCAGCATCAACGAACCTACTCAATAGATTAATTGAATGCTCAACCTTTTTCCTAGGAGTTAATAGTGCACATGTAACAAGCTTTATGCTTTTTTGCTCATTTCTAATATAGTGAGCATTAAAATACGCTTGATCTATCGGGTTATGAATCACTTCGGACTCAAAGCCATCTTTTAGTAATGCGCGTTGTAATTGTTTACCTACAACAACTACGTGATCGTTTCGTTTTTTTATGATTTGCGGAATAACTTTTTCATATAAAAAGTTATTAATTAAACCGACATTACGGCGGGCTATTTTTTTATAGCTATGAACTGTGACAATTGTGTTGCCATTGTAACCACTACCGATTAAAGAACTCCAGAAATGGGTATGAACTAAAACAGGTTTTAGCTTTTTTAACAGCTTTCGAATATGCCAATTTTGCCATACTATTCCAGGTATTTTAAAGCCCGTATGCTTGCTAGAACATGGTAACCAAATAAAATCGACATGCTCAGCTAGGCTAATAACTTCGCCCGTGTAAGGTGTTTTACTTTGCGGATCTAAACCAATAATAGTGTATTTAAATTCGGGGTTTACTTGGCTAACCAAGTATTCTCCAAGCATTTGGCAAACACTGTCTACTCCGCCGCAGTTTTCAGTGCCCCACTCATAAGCTGAGAGAGGCATAATTAGTACTATATGTTGTTTAGGCATAATAGTTTTTCTTAATAAAACATACGGAAAAATTATTTAATAATGCCAAATGTAAGGTGCATAAAGCACCTTTACATACATCACTTTGAATCGATTTAAAGGCAATCATCTGAATCTCTTAAACTATACCGCGAGTATCAATGACAACTTTTGAAGCAAATTGTGTTTTATCCGCTGCTTTAAATTGTTTATGATCAACAAGCACGACAATAATATTTGCTTGCTCTAACGCTGAATCAAGAGAGGTAAGTTCGACACCTTTTGACGCTAACTTCTCAGGAAGCTCATGTATATTAGGCTCTACCGCTAATATTTTACCAACATTTTTTGAAGCTAATTCTTGTACGATTTGAAGTGCTGGACTTTCGCGAAGATCGTCTATATCTGCTTTAAATGCTAAACCTAAGCATGCAATAACAGGACGTTTAAACTCGTCGGCCGCTTTAGTTATTTTGCTAATAACATAATACGGTTTAGCGTCATTAGTCAGGCGCGCTTGTTTTATAATATTGGCTTCATCTGGGCAACTCGCTACAATAAACCAAGGATCAACAGCGATACAATGCCCGCCTACACCAGGACCTGGGTTTAAAATATTTACGCGAGGATGACGATTAGCTAACTTTACCAGTTCCCAAACATTAATTTTAAGTTTGTCACATATTACAGATAGCTCATTAGCAAATGCGATGTTTACATCACGAAATGAGTTTTCAGTTAGTTTTGCCATTTCGGCTGTTCTTGCATTAGTAACAATGCATTCACCACGTACAAAAAGTTCGTATAATTTTACGGCTTTTTCACTACATGCTTTGCTCATTCCACCAATTACACGGTCGTTTGAAACAAGTTCTTGTAAGACATAACCTGGTAATACGCGTTCAGGGCAATGTGCAATATTAATATCGGCGGCATCGCCTTTGTCTTGTGGAAATGTTAGATCGGGACGGGCTTCGCTTAACCACTGAGCTAGTTGTTCTGTTGCGCCTACTGGCGAAGTCGATTCTAAAATAACTAAGTTGCCCTTTTCGAGCACTGGTGCAATTGTTTTTGCTGCTGACTCGATATAACTTAAGTCAGCTTTATGATCGCCACTTTCGCTATGTATAAATGGTGTAGGTACCGCCACCATAAACACATCTGCTTTTTCTGGTGTGGTCGTTGCACGTAAATTACCGGTAGACACAACCCCTCTTACGATTATATCTAGATCAGGTTCTACAATATGGATTTCACCTGCATTTATTGTGTCAACTGCTTTTTGGTTTACATCTAAACCAATAACGTTAACCCCCCTTGATGCAATTACGGCTGCTGTTGGTAATCCTATATACCCTAAACCGACTACTGATACTGTTTTAATCGTCATAATAAAATCCTATATAAATAAGTCTGTAAAACGTCTATTACACGTTAAAGTGCTGTTTAATTTTTGAAATAATACGTTCACACGCTTTACCATCACCGTAAGGATTATGTGCGCGACTCATCGTTTCATAATCAGCTTGGTTTGTTAGTAAGTTTTTAACCTCATTAATAATGCGGTTTTTATCTGTTCCAACAAGTTTAACAGTGCCAGCAGCTACGGCCTCTGGGCGTTCGGTTGTGTCACGCATTACTAATACTGGTTTGCCTAAGCTTGGCGCTTCTTCTTGAACACCGCCGGAATCGGTTACAATTATGTGTGCTTTGCTCATAAGGTACACAAATGGTAAGTAGTCTTGAGGCTCGATAAGTTGTACGTTTTTAACATTTTTTAAGATACGGTTTACCGGTTCACGTACATTTGGGTTTAGATGCATTGGATAGAGAACTTGCGCTTCTGGGTGAGCTGTGGCTATTTCAGCAAGGGCTTCACAAATACGCTCAAATCCACCACCAAAACTTTCACGTCGGTGTCCGGTTACTAGAATTAGTTTTTTACTTTCATCTAATTCTGGAAATTTAGCTTGAAGAGTCTGAATTAATGTTTCGTCCGTTTTTACTTTATCAACTACTTGTAATAATGCGTCTATAACCGTGTTTCCGGTGACAATGATGTCATCAGCGTTTACGCCTTCGTTTAATAAATTTTGCTCGGAGGTATCTGTAGGCGCAAAGTGTAGTTTGGTAATTGCTCCCGTTAATTTACGGTTGCCTTCTTCAGGCCACGGAGATGCTAAATTGCCTGTACGTAATCCTGCTTCTACATGCCCGACAGGAATTTGTTGATAAAAAGCAGCTAGGCTTGCCGAAAGTGTTGTACTTGTATCGCCATGAACGAGAATTAAATCAGGCTTGAACTCTTCAAGTATTGGCTTTAAGCCTAAAAGAATATTTGTTGTTACGTCGTACAGGCTTTGCCCCGGTTTCATGATATCTAAATCATATTCAGGGGTAATTTCAAATAAGTCTAACACCTGATCAAGCATTTCTCTGTGCTGCGCTGTTACGCATACTTTTGCTTCGATGCCTTCAGCTAATTTTAATGCTTTAACCAATGGTGCCATTTTAATAGCTTCGGGACGTGTACCAAAAATACTTAATACTTTAATAGCCATGTTATTCCTTAATTTTAACGAATTCATTGTTGTTTTAACTAATGCTTGCAGCCATTAAGCTTTTAACTTGTTTGGTAAATTCTTCACCCATAACACTCGATTGCATTGCATACTCAACATTTGCAAGCATATAACCCAATTTTGAACCACAATCGTGTGACTTACCTTTTAAGTGGTAAGCTTCTAATGGTTCTAGGTGGCGAAGTTGAAGTAGCGCATCAGTAAGTTGTATCTCATTACCAGCACCTGGGGGAGTATATTCGAGTAAATCCCAAATAGCTGGAGAGACTACGTACCGACCTGTAATAGCTAAATTGCTAGGGGCATCGTCGCCAGTAGGTTTCTCTATCATATTTTTAATTATTGCGTTCTCACCTGGCATTATTGTTTTGCCAGCTAGATCAACAACACCATAATTATGGACTTGTTCAGCAGGCACTTTTTCAACCATTATTTGGTTATGGCCCGTTGTTTCGAAGCGAGTGATCATTCGCGCTAAATTATCAGTTTTTAGGTTCGACTTATATTGGTCTATAATCACGTCGGGCAATAAAATTGCGAATGGATTGTTACCCACTATAGGACGAGCTTCTAAAATTGCGTGGCCTAATCCTAATGGGGCTGACTGACGAACAGATATAATAGTAACGCCCCTAGGGACTATTGATCGCACTTCATCTAATAAACTTCGTTTTACACGCGCTTCTAACGTGGCCTCTAGTTCAAAACTAGTATCAAAGTGGTTCTCTATTGAATTTTTTGAAGCATGTGTAACAAGTATTATTTCTTTAATTCCAGCTTGTACGGCTTCATTTACAACATATTGAATTAAAGGTTTATCAACGAGGGGAAGCATTTCTTTAGGCGTTGCTTTTGTTGCTGGTAACATTCTTGTGCCTAGGCCTGCAACTGGTAATACTGCTTTTAATACACTCACTTTAATTCCTTTTTAGTTACTTTAGACAGTAAATAACTTAGGCCACGTAAAAGATAAATACTATCTACTTTACGAGCACCACAACCTTGTGGGCGTGCATTATACACAACACACTAATTCGCTCAATAAAAATAACACCCTTTACGATTGTTTTATGTTGCAAAAATGTTTCAGTGTTGAGTTTTAGCGCTTTTATGAACTACCTTTCTAAAACTAATGCTACTATAATGGCATCGTTTGCTTATTAGGGATTTGCTTGTGCGCTTTGGACTTTGCATTTTTATATTAGTGTCATTTTTGGCTTGCGCACAAGATATGCTTTTGTATTTACGCAACAGTGATATAATCGCCCTTGCTAAGCAACACTATGGTGAACAAGGCCATCGTCGTATACAACAATGGCTCGCTTTTATTGATGAATCGAAAACTGAAAGTGAGTGGCAAAAAATTCATTTAGTTAATGACTTTTTTAATGAAAATATTAAATATAAAACCGATGATGAACTTTGGCTGCAAAAAGATTATTGGGCAACACCACTTGAGAGTTTAGGTGTGGGTATGGGCGATTGCGAAGATTATGTCATTGCAAAGTACTTTACTTTAATTGCCTTGGGAATACCTGAAGATAAAATCAGGTTTATGTACGTGCGTCAACGTACAGTGAATCAGCCTCATATGGTGCTTATCTATTTTGAAAAGCCAAATCAAATTCCTTATGTATTAGGCAATTTCAACACAAAATTATTACCCGCAAATAAGCGCAACGATTTAACCCCTATTTATAGTTTTAATGGTCAAGGGTTATGGTTAGCTAAATCAAAAGGGTTGGGTAATAAGGTTAAGAATAGTCGTGGCGTATCGGCTTGGAACACTATGCTAGAGAGAATTGAGCAAGGCCAGCTTTCTCCTGTTAAAAATAACTATAAAGGAACTACCAGTTATGTCTCTGCTTACTAAAAATGGATTAAGCTTAAAAACCCAAGTTTATGGGCTTATAGTAGCGATCTCGTTTATTTCATTTTTTATACGTATTATTACAGACGTTGATACCACCCGTAATTATTTACAAACTCAAATGGCAAGCCATGCTCAAGATACCGCAACGAGCTTAGGGCTTTCTATATCACCCTACTTAGAAGAAGATAGCATCATGATTGCCCAAACAATGGCAACGGCTATTTTTGACTCTGGGTATTATAATCATATTAAATTTACTGACGCGCAAAGCAATATTGTTTTTGAGCTTGCTAATCCTAAACGGGTCGAATCGGTGCCTGATTGGTTTATAGCTATGTGTAAATTAAATGCCCCGACTATGCAGTCTGAAATCAATAATGGTTGGCTAATGGCAGGTGTGCTTGAAGTAACAAGCCATACGGGGCAATCTTACTTAACACTTTGGCAGCACACTAAACGTAGCTTATACGGCTCATTTTTATTGTTAATGGCATCACTTGCCATCGCATTTTTAATCTTACGTGCTGTGTTCAAACCTTTAAAAGCGGTAGAAGACCAAGCAAAGTTAGTTACTCGCAAGCGTTTTACATTAAATAACGAGATACCAGTTGCCAGAGAACTTCGTACAGTAACTAAAGCTATTAATAACATGGTTATTAATTTACAAAGTACATTTGACTCTTTAACAAAACAAACCCAAGCGCTTACTGAAGAGGTCTATATTGATCAGTTAACTGGTTTTGGTAATCGAAAGTCGTTTGAAAATCACTTTAACTCTGTCGTTGGGAGTATTAGTGAAGACACGCCAATTACAGCGATGATGCTTACACTACCCTCGCTGGCTAATATAAACCAAACCGTAAGCTATCAAGACGGTGACGAACATGTACTTGATGCAGCCGCAACGCTTAAAACTCTTGTTACTGACTTATCGAATACACGAGTATTTAGGTTAAACGGAAGTACCTTTATTATACTTGCTCCCTACGACACTTTATTCTTAAATAAAGCCCGTTTAGAGTTAACCGATGCATTTGGTCAAAAAGAAAATAGCTTACACATTAATGGATTTTCTAATTTAGCACTTATTCAAGTTAATAATGGCTCTTCTATGGGTGACGTTTTATCGTCACTCGATACTGGCTGCACGATTGGTGAAGGCACTAACGTTAATAAAATCGATAAAGATACTTTATTAAGCGTAAATCAATGGCGTGCACTTATTAAATCTATTATCAATTCTGGCGAAGTCAGTTTTTCAGTACAACCTGTTAAGCGAGCAAACTCAAATGACAAGCAATGTTACTTTGAAGTGTTTGCTCACTTTACGCACGAGGGTGAGAAAGTAAATAATGGCCATTTATTCGCCATGGCTGAAAAGTTGAATCTCACTGAAGAACTAGATAAAAAAATAATCCGTAACTTTGTTAATGTTAAAGAGCAACACCCCGATGATATATTTGCCCTGAATATCAGCAAGGCATCATTGTACTCAACCGACTTTATTCAGTGGCTAACACTGTATGCGCAAACCAAAGCTGTACTCAAAAACAACCTATTATTTGAACTGCATGAAATTAGTTTACTTTATAATGTACACGTCGCGTCTTTGCATATTGATGCGATAAAAGAAATTGGTATCAATGTATGTATTGAGCACTTTGGCACTAGTTTAACCTCGTTTAGGTATCTACAAGGTCTTGATGTTGAATATGTAAAAATTGACGGCAGTTATATACAAGACTTAATTACGAATACCCAGAGCCAATTTTTTATTCAAACCGTTAATAACATTTGTCATGGTTTTGGTATCAAAGTAATAACCTGTTTAATCGAAAAGCCAGAAACCTTAAAAATATTAGAAAACTTGGGTTGTGACGGGTTGCAGGGTAATTTAATTATGCCCCCGTCAAAAATCATTAAATTAAATGACGAAAGTGAAAATAAAAAGTTTACTTTCTGTTCGGATGCGATAAAATTTTGCAATTAGTCAGTAAATCAATGGATGAGAAATGAAATCAATTATTTTAGCCGGCCTAGTTGCCAGTGCTTCAGCACTTATAAGCTTACCTACCTATGCACAAACGGATACTGCTGCAAAGGTTCAAAACGAAAGTATGAATAGCTTAATAAATATTTTAAGCAACGTTACGGCGCAAACGTCTCCTGAACAATTAGAAAAAGACTTACTAGAAGCCATTACACGTATTTGTAAAAACAACGAAAAAAATCAGCTAGATGAAACAATCCCTTACGGAAGCTGTTCTCCTGCAAATATTGACGGAATGATTTCGGCTGTTATTGCCTCTTTTGGTGTAGATAGCCCATTAATTTCTAACTTTTTAGCTGCACTGTCTGCCTACGGTGTTGACTCTGATACTATTACCATAGCAGCAATAACAGCGGGTATAGATGCAACCGTAGCCTCTGAAGCAACTGCTGCAGGTCCTGTAGGCACTCAACCTGCACCTCCAGTGATTGTAGCTTTACCAACATTACCTGTGTCTCCTGGCGCAGGCGGTACAGGTGGCGATACTGGAATTTCTGAAGTCGGTAACTAATCGTTACTTAAATAATAATATAAACGCAGCCTTGAGGCTGCGTTTTTGCTTTAGAGTTTATTTTGAATCGTTTCATATTCTTTTGTATCTGCACCATACTATTTTTACTTCCCCTCCCTTTAGGCAGTTATAGGCCTTGGGCTATTTTAGCTATGGGCATTTTAATTGCTGCTACGTTTTGCACTCACTTAGTTAATAGTGTTATGAACGACAAACAAGCGCTTTATCCTCCGTTATACTCTTGGCCTTTATTTAGTGTGCTTGGCGTTGTTGTTTTGGTGTGTGGTATACAGTTATTAGGCACCAGTGTCGATGCTTTTCAAACAAAGCAAATGCTTCTTAAAACTGGCTTTATGATACTGTTTTGCTGGTTAATATTTATCTACTGTAATAATGCTCTTCGAATCAGAAAACTCATTTATGCCATTATTTGTGCGGGTGTATTCCAAGCCTTATATGCCAGTTACTTAAATCTGTCACCCGATATCGTTAGCCCTTTGTTTAGTTATAAGCATACTGATCGTGCAATTGGGACATTTACATACTCTAACTTTTTAGCAAACTATTTATCTCTGTGCTTATGTTTAGGTATTGGTGTTTTGATCAGCGAGTTAAAAAGAAGTAATAGTGATTATAAACAAACTTTTGAGCAAACCATGCGAGCATGGGCTGAAATATTATTAAGTTCTAAAATTATATTGCGAGTGTCTTTAATTATAATTATTGTTGCACTCATTTTAACCCGTAGCCGCATGGGTAACTCGGCCTTTTTTATTGCTCTGATGATAATAAGCGCACTCGCTTTATTTATATACAAACAAAAACCTCGATCATTCAAATTACTTATTGTTAGTTTTTTTATTATTGATTTAATTATCATTGGTGCCATATTTGATGTAGAAAAAGTAAAACAGCGGATCACTGAAACTAGCTTACATTCAGAAACTCGTGACGAAGTAGTTCGCGACTCAATTCCGCTTATATTAGATCATCCGTTTTTAGGCGCCGGCGGTGGTACGTTTTATACCGCGTTCCCTCAGTATCAATCTGAGCCCTACTCTGGCTACTATGATAACGCTCACAATGATTATGTTCAGTTTGCAGCCGAGCTTGGCATACCCGCTACATCACTACTTGGTTTGCTTGTGCTTTATTGTTTATGGTTGTGTATTACGACGATGCGAAAGCGTAAAACGGCGCTATTTCAGGGGGTGGCCTTTGCTTGTGCCACAGCCATAGTCGCGATGCTACTACACTCATCGGTTGACTACTCACTGCAGGCCGGCGCAAATTCAATGCTATTTATCACTATTTTATGCTTAGCAATATTAACCAATAAATTACCTGCACCCAAGCGAAACCGAAAAGAGCATGGTTAAATACAAAGCCAAGTAATTACCTAACATAGAGTGATTAGAAGCTGCGCTTCTAACGCGAGCAAGCTCTGCGTCTACCGCTAAGGTTCAATTTACTTGCGTCTAAAAGCAACGCTTTTATATTTAATCGAACTCGCTGGTATATCAATAATAAATTAACCACCGAGGAGACGGAGAAGAAAAAGAGAAGTAATTTTAGGAGCTAGTAACTGCAAACAAATTTAACTTGATGCGACAACTAACTTGAAAAACTCCGCAGTGGTCAGACCAATTTTTTAAGTAATGAGAAGCTTCACTTCTAACGTGAGCAAGCTCAACGTCTACCGGTAAAGTTTAACACTGTGGTTAAACTCACTTGTAGACGCACAGCTTGCTGGCGTTTAAAATCTACGCTTTTACGTTCATGGATACTTATTAGTTATGCTCTAAATCAAACTCAGTTAAATGCCCGTCGCCATGAATAAGCTGATAGCGGGATAAATTCCCCTGCTCTAAGGTTATTAAACTAATAGCCGAATCACTCACTAAATATTTTTGCCCTTCATCTATAGTTTGGTGTTTATCTACTTCCATATGCCAGCGCTTTGTAAAAAAGTTTAATGGACTTTTTGGACCGTATAAAATGGAGTCGAGCTTATCAAGTACGTTTATAAGTTTACGAGGGAATTCGTTTTTAATGCCACTGGCAGTGAGTTGCCAAATTCGGTTGGGGTGATCACCAAAACGCTTTTGTACCGAAAAACAGAACGAGTAATGTACGTCTCCAGATAGAATAAGTGTTTCGTTTGGTGTGTCTGTGCGTCTAAACGTATCAAGTAATTTTTTAGCCGAGCCTTCGTGTGCCATCCAATTTTCTACGTCAACCATAAGCGGTTGCCCACACATATTAAACATGGCTTGAATCGCTTCTATTGATTTAACACCAAACACGGGGGCGGGCGATACAATAATAACTTGTTCGTGACTTAACAGGCTTTCTTCAAGATCAGTTAAACGCGCCCAATCCAGTAAACCAGACGGTTCGTTAAAGTTTGACTCGTTGCGCCAGCGATGTGTACGGGTGTCTAGCACAACAACTTTAGGTGTTGTAGTTAGTTCGTAATGCCAGTAGTTAAACTCATGTAAGGACTTGTCAAATGCTTTAAATTGCCAAACACCCTCATCAACTAAGCTATCTTTGAACGGTTGTATTAATGCACTTGTTTTAGTGAGTGCATCATTACCTATTCCTTGAAATAACCAATAACTGGCTAAGCCATTGCTCACAATACGTTTACTACTTTTATTTTGACTTATTGCTTGCTCCCACCCAGCAGTAAGATTCCAATCATCCGTGACATCGTGATCGTCAAACATCATCAACGTAGATACATTAGCAAATAACCGCTCTACCTCACTCAAACCTTCTGCATAGTCAATTAGAGCCGTTTTCTCAGCATTGAAAATAGTCTGATTTCTATTATTTTGCCCTGTATATTGCGTCTTCTCTAGATCAACACATGCCCAAGCTGCCGCACTAAAATTCAGCAAATAGAGCGCGATATATTCTTCAAAATAAATAAGGTGATTGTAAGCCTTGACGCTTGAAAAGTGCGGTTCGTCTTTTTTTAACCAATAACCTACGCCTAACTTAGAACGATTTTGCCACGGCGTTTTAGGTAAAAAATGATGCCTATTATAAAGCTGCTCGTTTATATCGCTGGGCAAAGCAAGCTCAAGTGGTTGCTCTTTATATATGCCAAGCTGATCTATTAATTGATAAATAACCAACAACATAGGCCCTGCTACATCATCGGCATACACCTGATCGCCGCTGAGCAAAAGTAGCTGCGCGCCTTGTTCATTCTTACTGCGCTGAGTGTTTTGCCATTTACTTGCCGATACTAAACTATCTTTTGCAGGGTGATGTGCGTTACGACACGAACCATGCAAAATATCAGTCAGTTTATTAGGAATTACAAACGCGGGAGTTGGCTGGTTTTCAAAACACCAAGGAGATAAATCAATGTTCTTACCATCGATAAAAAGCGCATAAGGGAGCTGTGTATCGAGAGGAAACTGCTCGTTTATAGGTTTTATAACAACAAAGTGTAAAAATAAGTGCTCGCCTAGCGCAATACTTTGCTGTTCACTGTAACTTTCGTTATTTATAAGATCTATACGACAATTTGCAGGCTTGGATGTAGCAAACTGAATGCACACACCCGCTTGCTCTGCACGGCGCACCATTGGCCCCATTAGTAAAATAGGAAGTTGCCCCGTTTTAGTCATCATAGGGTTAGCCTTTAGCTGCTAATTTAAATAAAGAGTAAAAATTGTCAGTCGTCGCTTTAGCTAACTCGTTAAAACTAATACCCTTTAATTCACTTATATAATAAGCGACATCTTCTACGTACGCTGGCTGATTAGTTTGCCCGCGATGGGGTACTGGCGCTAAATAAGGCGAGTCGGTCTCTATTAATAAACGATCGAGTGGAATTTTTTTAACAACGTCTTTTAGCTCTACCGCATTTTTAAACGTAACAATGCCTGAAATAGAAATGTAAAAGCCCATGTCTATAGCTTTTTTAGCCATATCCCAATCTTCTGTAAAACAATGTAATACACCGCCGCAATTTTCAGCTTTATGCTCACGCATTAAATTAATGGTGTCGTCGCGTGCATCACGAGTATGAATAATTAACGGCTTTTGCAATTCGTTAGCCACTTCAATATGCCCAACAAAACTAGCTTGTTGCACTGCGTGTGTGTCTTTTGCGTAGTAGTAATCTAGGCCTGTTTCGCCAATCGCAACTACTTTTTCATGCGATGCGAGTTCGGTTAATAATTGTTTATTGAGCGCGTCTTTTTGATCAAGCGGATGAACACCACAAGAGGCTGATACATCAGCATAATGCTTAATTTTATCGAGCATACTTGGAAACTGATCAAGTGTTACGCTTACACATAAAAAATGTTCAATCTTTTTTTCGCGTGCTTTATCAAGCACTTGGTCAAGGTTTAAATCGAGTTTATCAAAATCAAGACGGTCTAAATGGCAATGTGAATCTACTATCAAAATTGAGCCTGTTATTACTACATGGTGTAAGTTGGATTACCGGAGTTTAACATAGTCCCCAGTAGTTTTTCGATCTTGGCATTTAGGTTTGTTTTATCATCTAAAAAGCTAATACCTATGCCAGGCGGGTTTGAACTTTGTGCGCCTTGAGGCGTGATCCACGATACTTTACCGGTGACTACGTCATCCTCTAGTGCATCGGGTAATGTGACTCTAAGCGCCAATGAATGACCCGCTTCGTAGCGCATATTCGTTCGCACAAACAAGCCCCCTTTGTTTAGGTAAGGCATATAACAGCGATATAACTCATCGAGGTCATCTATATCAACTAATAGCTCTTGCATGTTTAGTCCTGTTTATTGATTACGTAATATGTACGCTAATCGCGATACTGCCAGCGATAAATTAAGGCCAAGGATCTTTGTATTATTTTGCAAAAACTCGCTCAGTGCTTGTTGCGCAACTTGATACGCTTCAAAGTTCATACCTTGCAACAGCTGCCGCTTTAATTGCTCACTTAAGAACAAAGTAAATATACGAACAAGCTCAGGCTGTTTATTTATAATATCGACTAACGCTTTGAAATTATGACTTTGTTTAAACTCAGTTGCAAATTTATAGAGCATATCAATACTTTGTAGCTGATTTTGCTCTTGCCACTGCTTTATTTGTAACGGCTGGTTGTAAAAAAGAGGCAACCAGCTATAACCGGTAATTTGCAATGCTTCAAGCCATTGCTGGGCAAGCTGTGTGTTTGTTACTTTTACATCGGTTTTAGCACAACGGCTCAATATAGTCGCTGGAAGTTGCGCAGCTTGGCTTGTGGTCAGTATTAAAAATCGGCTATTACTTGGCTCTTCTAATGTTTTTAATAATGCATTTGCTGCGGCTGTTGTCATTTTTTCACAGTTTTCGATGACAACAACTTTGTTGCCATTTTGCGCTGCAGAGTGATGCATAAAATCACTAATACCCCGAATATCATCTACGCCTATACTTTGCCCATCTACCTGCGTTAAACGTTTATCGGGATGTGTACCCGCGAGCGTTAACGAACAACTCTTACAATGTCCGCACGGGGCTAAAATGCTGTTAGGAGCCGCTGATTGCGCCACTACATTTTGGCACAATAGTGCATTAGCTAACTGATCACTTAACTCAAATTTACCAACACCAATAGGCCCGCAAAATAATTGCGCATGATGAAAGCGATGGCCACGAAAGCTTTGCGCTAAGCGTTGCTCTGTATCGTGTAACCAAGGCAATGCCATGTTATTTTAACCCTTCAAAAAATGTACGTAATACGTTGGTGATATCACGATGCACTTTGTCAATATCTTGATTTGCGTCAACTGTTTGAATTGAACTATCGTCACTAGCAAGCTCAAGGTAACGCATTCGTGTACGTTGGAAAAACTCAATCGCTTCTTGTTCTATACGATCTAACTCACCTCGCCCTTTCGCACGTTCAAGGCCAATAACAGGGTCAATATCAAGGTAAATAGTTAAATCAGGTTTTAGTCCTTTTAATACCATTGACGATAACGACGCGAGTGTATTTGAGCTAATACCACGCCCGCCACCTTGATAGGCTTGAGACGATAAATCATGACGATCCGCAAGTATCCATTTGCCTTGCTCAAGCGCTGGATTAATTACGTTATGCATCAACTGCGAACGTGCCGCATACATAATTAACAGCTCGGTCTCAAATGCAATTTCTTCAGTGTGTTCTGCTTTTACAAGGGTGCGTAGTGACTCGGCTAGCGGTGTACCACCTGGTTCGCGTACGTTTATAAAGTCGATCTGTTTTTTGTTTAAGAAATCTTGGCATAATGAAATTGCCGTAGATTTACCAGCGCCTTCTAGGCCTTCAATGACGATAAATTTTGGTTTCATAAAAAATTAATTCTTTTTATTTAATATATACGTTTTAACTGCTGCATTGTGCTGCTTTAACGTGGTTGAAAATTGATGACTGCCATCACCTTTTGCGACAAAGTAAACGTATTCACTGTGAGGTGGATTAACAGCGGCTAAAATAGCGGCTTTGGATGGCATGGCTATCGGTGTAGGCGGTAACCCCTTAATACGATACGTATTGTAGGGTGTGTAGTCGCGTAAGTCTTTGCGTTTAATATCACCATCAAAATTCTCTCCTAACCCATATATTACGGTTGGATCGGTTTGAAGGCGCATATTGGTATTTAATCTATTTACAAACGCTGAGGCAATTAACGGACGCTCGCTGGCAAGCCCCGTTTCTTTTTCAATAATTGAAGCCATTATTAATACTTCATAAGCTGAGTTATAAGGTAAATTTTGTGCCCGTTGCTGCCATGCATCATCGAGTGTTTGCTGCATTTTTTGCGCTGCACGTTTTAACACACTGCTTGCGGTATCGTTATTATGATAATGGTACGTATCGGGAAATAACCACCCTTCAAGGTGTATATCGCTACTCAATACTTGCTGACTTAGTTGCTCAATGTTTAAATCATTTTTTAAGTTAGTGGCATTTTTAATCGCCGCTAACACATCGCGCAGTGCTTGGCCTTCAATAATAGTAAAACTAAAGCTAACTTGTTGCCCTTGATTTATTTTTTTTATGTTATCGATAACGCTCGTATTTGAAAGCGCGTAAAGTCCCGCTTTTAAATCGGTGAGTGTTGGATCTAGTTTTGCGATTATTTGATAACGCCAGCAGCTATCGACCCAATTATTAGCTTGCCACTGCTGACAGAGCTTATTAAAGCCAGTGCCGCGTTTAACTTCAAACTGGGTGTTATTTGTTACCATTAAAGGGGTATTTATTGTCGCTTGTAATTGCTGATAACCAATAGCAGTCGTTATAACAGCTAAAAAAAGCACTGATAAAATAACTTTTAACACTTAGCCTCCTTGGCTAATAATTTAGTGAGTAATGCATGGCTGTTGGCTGTATTAAACACCTGTTGCTCAATACTTTTTACAGGCACTGCTCCCATTAAGCTATTGCACATAAATACGGCGTCGGCTTGGGTTAAGTCTTCTACTTGCACGCGTTTAAATTCAAAAGGCAATTTATCACATAACGATTGCAGATAAACGCCCTTTATTCCGCACTCATCAACCAATGGTGAAAATACTTTATGATTTTTAATCGCAAAAATATTGGCGGCAGATGCTTCAATTACATTGTTATTGTGATCAAGGACTAATACATCGTCGCAGTTTTGCGTTTGCATCGCTCTTTTTATAAGTACTTGCTCAAGGCGGTTTAGTGTTTTAAGTCCCGCTAAATAAGGCTGAGCTGCTAATTTAATGGGGCTTATTTCAAGCCTGACTCCTTTTTTAGCAAGTGCACTATAATTGCGGGGGTAATCGAGCACACTCAATAAAATAGTAATATTACATTCACTTGGCAAGCTATAACCACGCCCACCTTCACCTCGGGTTATCAGTATTTTGAGCACACTGAGCTGCAGATCGGTTATATGCTGTGTGATTTTATTTTCAAGGCTATAAAAGTCTAACTCAGGAAACCCCAGACGCTCTGCACATTCAATCAAACGCGCTTTATGATGAGGCCAATACTGTACTTGCCCATCAACAACTTTAGCCGTTGTAAAAAAGCCATCACCATAGTTTAAGCCACGATCGCTTATGCTGATGGTGCTGCTATCACGTGCTGTAATAATTGTTTGTGTATGGTTTATTATTTTTTGCATAAAAAAAAGCTCAGTTAAACAACTGAGCTCTTATAAGTTAGTTCGTTGTTAAAAAAGATTATACCTTTTTAAACAGCAACGAGCCATTAGTACCACCAAAGCCGAACGAGTTACACAGTGCAAAGTCTAATTTGGCATCACGTGCAGTGTGCGCAATGTAATCTAAATCACAGCCTTCGTCTGGGTTATCAAGGTTGATTGTAGGAGACACTTTTTGATCTGTAAGCGATAAAATCGAAATAATTGACTCAACAGAGCCCGCTGCACCCAGTAAGTGTCCCATCATTGACTTAGACGAACCAACCATTACATCTTTAGCTCCATTACCAAAAATAGACTTAACAGCCGCAGTTTCAGCTTTATCACCAGCATGCGTTGATGTACCGTGTGCGTTAATATAACCCACTTGCTGTGCGTTTACTTGTGCATCGTTTAACGCGTTTTCCATCGCAAGTGCGGCCCCTGCACCGTCCTCTGGTGGGGAGGTCATGTGATGCGCATCGCCACTCATACCAAAGCCAACCAGCTCGGCATAAATTTTAGCGCCACGTGCTTTAGCGTGTTCGTATTCTTCAACGACAACAACACCTGCCCCATCAGATAATACAAAACCGTCACGGTCTTTGTCCCAAGGACGAGAAGCCGCTTGTGGATCATCGTTACGTGTTGATAATGCGCGCGCCGCATTAAAGCCGCCCATACCAATTGGTGTGCTTGCTTTTTCTGCACCACCGGCAACCATTGCATCTGCATCACCGTATGCAATCATACGCGCTGCATGACCAATATTATGCAAACCTGTTGTACAGGCTGTCACAATAGAAATATTTGGCCCACGGAGTCCATGCATTATTGATAAATGACCAGAAATCATATTAATAATGGTAGAGGGTACGTAAAATGGTGAGAGCTTACGTGGACCGCTATTTAATAGTTTAACGTGGTTTTCTTCTATAAGCGTTAGCCCACCAATGCCAGAGCCCACAGCAACACCTATACGTGTTGCATTTTGCTCTGTTACTTCTAGACCAGAATCTTTAAAGGCTTGAACACCCGCTGCAATACCGTACTGGATAAATAAATCCATCTTTTTAGCATCTTTAGCTGGCATGTAAGCCGATGCATCAAAGTCATTAATTAAACCAGCGAACTTTGTACCAAATTTTGATGTGTCAAAGTGAGTTATTGTTTGAATACCACTTTTACCATCTAATAAGCCTTGCCAGGTTGATTGAACATCATTACCTAACGGCGTCAACATTCCTAAGCCAGTTACGACGACTCGACGTTTAGCCACGGTTTGCCTCCAATAAGGGATATTTTTATAAGGTGGATGATCATACCCAAGCTACCTCAAAGTACTAGTCTCAAAATAGATTAAAAATGCATAACACAAACAAAAATAATTTTTAATTAAGATTGGCGGTTAAGGCTAGGTTTTGAATCATGAACTTTGAGGTGGTTTGGATATATAGATTAAGGGCAGCGAATGCTGCCCTTAATGTGCGATAAATTACTCAGCGTGAGCTGTAACGTAATCAATTGCAGTTTGTACTGTAGTGATCTTTTCAGCTTCTTCGTCTGGGATCTCAGTATCAAACTCTTCTTCAAGAGCCATAACTAGTTCAACAGTATCAAGAGAATCTGCACCTAGGTCATCTACGAAAGAAGATTCATTTTTAACTTCTTCTTCTTTAACACCTAGTTGTTCAATAATAATTTTCTTTACGCGTTCTTGGATATCGCTCATTCTTCTTTCCTTTATTAAAAACGCCAATGCGTTATTTTCAGATTGCCGCGTAGTTTACGCCGCATAATTCTCTGATTCAATGATTTGACCATAAATAATTATCTGGTCAAACCTCTGAGAGTAAGTTTTATCTTTTATCGCTTATTTTCGCAGCGATTTCAAGTATGTTTAAAGCAAGTTCACAAAAAATTCAATGTTTTTGAGTTACTCTACTTAACTTAAATTAGTTTTAGTACAGGTAAAATAACGATTAAACCATGTACATCGCACCATTTACATGCAAAGTTTCGCCTGATACATACGCCGCAGCATCAGATGCTAAGTAACAAACTGCAGCGGCTATTTCGCCTGGTTGGCCTAAACGCCCTGCCGGTACATTAGCAAGTGTAGCTGCTTTTTGATCGTCACTGAGTTCATCGGTCATATCCGTTTGAATAAAACCAGGCGCTACTACATTTACTGTAATACCACGAGAAGCCACTTCGCGTGCAAGCGATTTAGAAAAACCAATTACACCGGCTTTAGCTGCCGCATAATTGGCTTGCCCTGCATTGCCCATAGTACCGACTACTGAGCCTATGTTAATAATACGACCGTTCTTTTTCTTCATCATTGGACGTAATACCGCTTTAGATAAACGGAAGATTGAGCTTAGGTTGGTATCGATAATATCATCCCACTCAGACTCTTTCATACGCATTAATAAGTTGTCACGTGTAATACCCGCGTTATTTACAAGTACATCGATGTCACCTAAGTCCGCTTTTATTGCCGCAAGTGTTGTCTCTATCGATGCAGGATCAGTGACGTTTAGCGCATAGCCCTTACCATTGTCACCTAAATATTCACTGATTTTAGCAGCGCCTGACTCACTGGTCGCAGTACCCGCAACTTTTGCACCTTGTGCAACTAAGGTTGTTGCGATTGCTTTACCAATACCACGGCTAGCGCCGGTGATGAGGACAACTTTGCCCTCTAAAGAAAATAAATTAGACATTATATATACTCTTATTTAGCTGCATCAATTGAAGCGGCATCGTTTACTGAGCCACAGATCATTGCTTTATCGATTCGTTTTGCCAGCCCTGTTAGTACTTTACCAGGACCAAATTCGTAGCTTTGCGTTACACCTTGTGCAACTAATGCCTGCACTGTTTCAGTCCAGCGAACTGGGCTATAAAGCTGGCGTACTAGTGCATTTTTGATTGCATCAGCACAGTGTTCTGCTTTTACGTCAACATTATTAATTACATCACACTTAGGTGTATTAAATGTTAAAGCGGCTAAATCAGCAGCTAATTTATCAGCTGCTGGTTTCATTAATTCACAGTGCGAAGGGACACTTACAGAAAGTGGTAGTGCACGTTTAGCACCAGCATCTTTACATGCTTGCGATGCTCTATCTACTGCCGCTTTATGTCCTGCAATAACAACTTGGCCTGGAGAGTTGTAATTTACTGGAGAGACAACGTCGCCTTGAGCTGACGCAGCGCAAGCTGCTTTAATTTCTTCATCGCCTAAACCAATTATTGCCGCCATTGAACCTATGCCAGCAGGAACTGCTTCTTGCATATAAAAACCACGGTTTTCAACAAGTTTAACCGCTTCGCTCAAGCTAATAACATCACTACATACCAGTGCCGAGTACTCACCTAAGCTGTGGCCTGCCATAACAACGTCAGTATCAGGGTTTGCTGCTAACCAATCACGATAAATAGCAACACTTGCTGTAAGTAAGGCTGGTTGAGTTCGATGAGTTTGATTTAATTTTTCTTCTGGTCCATTAAGAACTAACTCTGCTAAGTCGTAACCTAACGCATCAGATGCCTCAGCAAATGTTGCTTTAGCACTCTCTGAACTCTCTAGTAGCGCGTGTAACATACCAACGCTTTGCGAGCCTTGACCTGGGAATAGAAGTGCAATTTTTTGTGCCATACTTTGCTCTTTTTAATTAAACAAATAAATAATGAATTACACGGCACATCAATTATTGATTGACCGCCGTGTCTTTAGAATGTGTTTTTTCGAAAATAGCAGCTATTTTATCAGGAAGTTGACGTTCAACTTCCTTAACTGCTTCATCGATTGCAGCTTGAAATGCTTTAGCGGAGGCATTTCCATGGCTTTTAACGACAATACCGCGCAATCCTACCAGAGAAGCACCGTTATACTGGTCGGGGTTCACCCTTTTATAGAGTTTTTTTATTATTGGACGCAACATAAACGCCAAACATTTGTATAAAATGTGTTTTTCGAGTGCTGCTGTAAACTTATTCATAATAAGCTTAGCAATACCTTCACATGTTTTAAGCGCAACATTACCAACAAATCCTTCGCATACAATTACATCAGCTTTACCTGTAAAAATATCGCTACCTTCACTGTAACCAATATAATTAATGTAGGGGCTTTGCTGCATTAATTGTGCGGCCTGTTTAATATCATCATGGCCTTTAATGTCTTCAGCGCCGATATTTAATAAACTAACACGAGGGTTATCAGTGCCCAGAGCTTGCCCTGCCACTACAGAGCCCATAATGCCAAACTGATACAGCATTTCGGCGTCGCAATGTACATTAGCGCCCAAATCGAGCAAATATACTGGGTTTTTACGCTCTGTGGGTACCGCTGAAATGAGTGCAGCACGTTTAACGCCTGGCAGCATTTTTAATACGTAGTGAGCCATAAAGAATAGCGCGCCCGTGTTACCAGAGCTGACACATGCTTGAGCCTCACCCGATTTAACTAAATCAAGGGCGACACGCATAGAAGAATCTTTTTTTGAACGCACAGCAATTGCAGGTTCGCATGCATTTGTGACAATTTCACTGCAATGACGAATTATAAGTCTTGGGTGAGATAAAGAATCGAGGGATTCGAGTTCTTTAGATATAACCTGTTCGTTACCACACAAAATGAGTGTTAAATTGGCATGAACATTTACCGCATGAACGGCAGCAGGAATAGATGAACGGGGGCCGTAATCGCCCCCCATCATATCTAACGCTATGGTTAGATGATTCAGCATATAAGTAATCTCTTATTTAGAAATTACTTGAACGCCTTTGTAGTAACCATCTGCAGTCACATGGTGACGACGATGAGTCTCACCAGATGTTTGATCTACAGTTAAAGTTGGACCACTGATCGCATCGTGTGAACGGCGCATGCCGCGTCTTGCACGAGACTTTTTGCTTTTTTGTACAGCCATAGTCTTCTCCTAAGAATCTTTCTTAAGTTGTTTCAAAATATCAAATGGATTAGGTTTATCATCTTCCGCCTTTAAAACACCAAAGCTGGCAGGCTTTGCTGAATAACTGCATGAAGCTTCGTTGTGGGTAGCCACTAATGGAATTGCTAAAATCAGTTCATCTTCAATTAAATTAAAGATGTTAACTTCACCATTTTCATCAAGTGCTACTTCATCGTAGTCTTCTGGAAAAATATCTAACTCAGTATCTTCATCTACTGGTGAATATACAAAGTCTTGAACCAAATCCAACCCTAAATCACCATTACAACGTTGACAAATCACAGTTACGTGTGTGGACAAATTGCCTCTAATCACAGCGAAACCTTGATCGTCGTTTTTGCAATGAATTTTTACCGCTATTTCACCTACTTCTTCCTGCACAACTTTCTCTAAACGAGTAAGTTTTTCAAGCGGTACAATTCCGTCATACTTTAAACGGTGCTGCGCTGCTTTGCCTGGATGAAGAGTGATGGGAATTTTCACCTTTTGCATAGGGGCTGCATCATATAGATAGTTAGTTTGTTAGTCAAAGTAAAAAACCATTTTTACTTGGTTTTTAACGTGTTTTACTCACGGATCTGATTTATCCTAACTCAATCTTATTTATCGCAGGAAAACAATCCGTGATGCACTCACTTATATTAGCGTCAAGCTCGCCTTTTAGGCAGTCTTTATTACAAAAATTTAATTTACCCTTTGATACATTTTCACCAGACGTTGACGAGTCTGCGCACAAAGGCGAAACCCCCGCAGAACTAGTTAAACGTTTAAGTGAATTAAAAGCATCTGCTGCTAATAAACACTTTAACAAAGGCTTAGCTATTGGGTCAGACCAAGTCGCTGTGTTTAATAATCAAATTTTAGGTAAACCACACAATAAGCAAAATGCCATAAAACAACTAAATTTATTTAGCGGTCATACTGTAACATTTTTAACAGGGCTTTGTGTTTACGATATTGTAACTGGCGCCAAAAAAACCTGTGTTGAACCTTTTGATGTTACATTTAAAACACTCAATGACGCACAAATTAGTGCTTATTGCGATGCAGAGCAGCCGTATAACTGTGCTGGCAGCTTTAAAAGTGAAGGGTTGGGGATCTGTTTGTTTGAAAAGCTAAGCGGAGACGATCCTAACAGCCTAATCGGTTTACCGTTAATTAAACTCAGCCAATTATTGGCTGAGTTTGGTATTGATGTACTAACCGTTCAAAACAAGTTCTAGTTAACCTGAACTCTGGTTAAGATATTTACTAATGTATTGAATCATAGTGATATTTAAATTTATTTTTCTCTAGCCAGAGATTTTCAGTGAAAACAAGGCGAATTTACGCGTCAATAGCTGGCCTATTGCAAGTAAATTCAACGTAGTTAGCGCTGAAAATAGCAGCTTGAGATAGATTTATTATCCAGAGCTCAGGTTAGTAAAATAAATTAGCCAAGTAGCACCTGTTGCAGCTGCAGATAGTTATCTACGGTTGCAATAGGGTCAAGCTCATTTAGCTGCTGTTTACCGTGTACGCCCATAGTGACACCTATTCGATCCATGCCAGCAGCTTTTGCCATTGTCATGTCTATTTGAGTGTCACCAATCATTACAGCATCTTGAGCGCTTATGCCAAGCTCTTCAAGCAATTGATACAGCATATCTGGAGAGGGCTTAGATTGCGCTTCGTCACTTGTTCGCGTTGCACTAAAAAAATGGCGCAACTGGCTTTGTTCAAGCAAACGATCTAGCCCACCCCTACCTTTACCTGTGGCAACAGCTAAAACAATGCCCTGCTCTTTTAAAGCACTTAATACACTAGCAACATCGTCAAATACAGGAGTAGGAGTGATATCCACACTGTATTGGTGTTTATACCCTGTAATTAACGCTTCATGTTGTGCTGTATTCGCTGGAAATAAAACATCTATTGCTTTATCAAGCGACAGGCCAATAATGTTTTTGATTGCGTCATCACCTGGTGGTGTGATGCTAAGCAATTCGGCACTACTGCGGATACAGTTCACTATTTTAGTGACCGAATCCATAATAGTGCCGTCCCAATCAAAAATAACAAGCTTATATTTTTTAACGGGAGTTATCGCAATCACAGTTTTGCATCTCGTAATTTTAGTAATGTATTTTTAAGCGTTTTGTCTAGTGGTGCCTCAATACGCATGGTTGTTTCATTTTTAGGATGATAAAAGCTCAAGTCATGCGCATGTAAAAACAAGCGATTTAAACCGACTTTACGCATAGATTCATCAAAACCCTGATCGCCATATTTATCATCACACGCTATTGGGTGACCTTTACATTGCGTATGCACACGAATTTGGTGCGTGCGCCCTGTAACCGGCGATGCTTGTACCAATGAGCAATCGTTAAAACGTTCAAGTACTTTAAAGCGAGTATGTGAAGGTTTACCTTCAGTGTTATCTACACGTACTACGCGCTCACCCGATTTAAGTGTATTTTTACGCAGCCCTTCGGTTACATTCTTCGTTTTAGAGTCCCACTGCCCTTCTACAAGCGCCCAATAGTTTTTTTCCATAGTTTTTTCACGAAGTTGCTCATGCAATGCTGTTAACACTGAACGACGCTTCGCTATAAGTAAACAACCCGATGTATCACGGTCAAGCCTATGAACTAGCTCAAGGCTACGCTCCTCTGGGCGAAGTGCGCGCAAAGCTTCTATTAAACCATAACTTAAACCACTGCCGCCATGAACGGCCATACCGGATGGTTTATTAATGACAATAAGGTATTTATCCTCAAATAATATATCGTTTTCTAAGCGCGTTACTTTATCGAGTTTTGAAGGTACAAATTCTTCGCGCTCAGCCACTCTAATCGGCGCAATACGCAGTACATCATCAAGTTGCAGCTTATACACAGGCTTAATGCGTTTTTTATTAACTCGCACCTCGCCTTTACGCAATAGTTTATAAATAGCGCTTTTAGGCACCCCTTTTAAATGGGTAATAAGAAAGTTATCAATTCGTTGACCTAAATGGTCCTCATTGATTGTGACATAAGTTACTTGTAAGTCGTTTTTTTCTGACATTGCCTAATCACTAATTTAAGTAAAATAATTTAGTTGCTAACACTGTAATAATAGTGGGATAATCAGCAGCGCAAATATTTAGTATTTGCAAATAACAACGGTGCTTTTTAACACATTAAAACATTCGTGATGCACATTCTGGGTAGCCGATCATACAGATCCGAGTTAAGTTTTCCAAAGCTTTTATACATACCTAGTAAACACGTGCGATCAATTAACAGCAATGCGCGTAATATATTGCTGGTTAAGTTTGAACATGAAGCGACTTTTAACGTGATAGAAAAAGCAATGAACAGATAATTTGTCTGATAGTGACGACGTGACAACACGTCGTTCAGCATTTGCTCAATTATTGTAGTCCCGTATAGCAGCTTATTTAGAACTAAAAAAATCTAATAAATAAGCGTTCATTAACATTGGCAGTGACTTTGCTTATAAAATAACGATTAACACTACATCAAATGTGTATTGTTAAACTATTTAATGAGCCCAACACGCCTAATATGAATGATATTTAGTAAGATTAATATGACAGGCCGACTTCTGGGTAAAATGTAAAGCAGCTGAAAAGCCGACATTTTTACACCATTAAGAATTTAATAGCGTGACTACGCACTATTGTTTGCCACCATTAAAATACTGCATACGAAAATACAGAGCCGTTCCGTTAAAGACCCAGTCGTGAGGCTGCACATTCTAAAAACTGGAACAACTGAACAGGCGAGAAAACATCGTCATGTCAGCGACATAAACTAGTAGAGTAATAATATGAAACGTATGCTAATCAATGCAACGCAGCAAGAAGAAATGCGTGTAGCACTGGTTGACGGCCAGCGCCTATATGATTTAGATATAGAGAGCCCAGGTCACGAACAGAAAAAAGCGAATATTTACAAAGGTAAAATTACTCGCATTGAACCATCTCTTGAAGCCGCATTTGTTGATTACGGTGCTGATCGTCATGGTTTCCTTCCTCTAAAAGAAATTGCCCGTACTTATTTTCCTGCAGGTTACACTTTTCATGGTCGCCCGAATATTCGTGACGTGATCAAAGAAGGTCAAGAGGTAATCGTACAAGTAGATAAAGAAGAGCGTGGCCAAAAAGGCGCTGCGTTAACAACCTTTATCAGTGTTGCCGGTAGCTATTTAGTACTTATGCCAAACAACCCTCGTGCTGGCGGTATTTCACGTCGTATTGAAGGGGATGAACGTACTGAGCTTAAAGAAGCGCTTAATCGTTTAGAACTCCCTAAAGGAATGGGCTTAATTGTTCGTACCGCTGGTGTTGGTAAATCATTTGAAGAACTAAACTACGACTTAAAAGCACTACTAGTTCATTGGGAAGCCATTAGACTTGCTGCTGAAAGTGCTAAAGCGCCGTTTTTAATCCACCAAGAAAGTAACGTTATATTCCGTGCAATTCGCGATTATCTACGCCGTGACATTGGTGAGATTTTAATTGATAAACCCCGTGTTTTTGAAGAAGCTAAAGCGCACATTGAACGTTTCCGTCCTGATTTTATGAGCCGCGTTAAGCTTTATCAAGGTGATACTCCATTATTCACCCATTACCAGATTGAAAGCCAAATAGAATCTGCGTTTCAACGTGAAGTACGCTTACCATCAGGTGGTTCAATTGTAATTGACCCTACCGAAGCGCTAACGTCTATCGATATTAACTCGTCTAAAGCAACAAAAGGCGGCGATATCGAAGAAACAGCACTTAACACTAACCTAGAAGCTGCAGACGAAATTGCGCGCCAATTACGTCTGCGTGATTTAGGTGGTTTAATTGTTATCGACTTTATCGATATGACGCCACCACGCCATCAGCGTGAAGTAGAAAATCGTTTAAAAGATGCTGTTCGCCCAGATCGTGCTCGCGTTCAAATTGGTAAAATATCTCGCTTTGGTTTACTTGAAATGTCGCGTCAACGCTTACGTCCTTCATTGGGTGAAGCGAGCCAAGGACCATGTCCTCGTTGTAGCGGTCAAGGGACGATTCGTTCTAACGAGTCAATCGCACTATCTATCCTTCGTTTAATTGAAGAAGAAGCGATTAAGGACAATACCACACAAGTAAATGCACAAGTGCCTGTTGCTGTTGCCGCTTATTTATTAAATGAGCAACGCCGTAGCGTTCACCGCATCGAAAAGCAACATAACTGTGACGTAGTTATTATTCCTAATCAACATATGGAAACACCACACTACGAAGTAATGCGTTTACGCAAAGACGAAACGATTGAAACTGTTAGCTATGGACAGGTTGTTGCTCCAGAAGCTGAAACGTTTGAAATGTCGAGAACACCCGTAGCAGCTGTGCGTGAAGAACCAATGTTAAAAGGCGTTGTTATGCCTTCTACACCTGCGCCTCAAGCAGCACCGGCCGCAATTGCTACTCCAGCTGTCGCTAGTTCAAAAGCGCAAGGTGGGCTATTAGACACTATCGCGAAATGGTTTAAATCACTCTTTGCTAGCGAAAGCGAAGAAGAGAAGAAAGAAGCCGCTGAAAAGTTACAGCAAGAAGAAGCGCGTAACAATAAGAACCGTGGTAATGATAATCGTCGTCGTAATAACAACCAACGTCGTCGTAATAATAACCCGCGTTCAAAGCCTCGTGCAGAACGTGCAACGAATGAAGAAGACGTTAAAACAGACTCTGTAGCTGTAACTAACGAGAATCAGGAAAAAAGCGAAAATCGCAATAAGCGTCGTCGTAATCCTAATTCACGCAAACGACCAGAGCGCAAAACTGAAGATAAAGACCAAGTAAAAACTGATGCTCCAGCAAAAGTTACGGAGAAAGTTGAAGTAGAGTCTAAGTCAGCGCCAGCGCAAGAAACTAAGGAACAAAAACCTAAGGTTCGTCGCCAACGTCGTAATTTACGTAAGAAAGTACGCTTAGAAGACGAAAATGCTGAGCAAGTGCAGTCAACTGTTCAAGCTCCTGAGCAAGCACTAGAGAAAGAAGAAAAACCACAAGTTCAACCGCAAGCACCTGCTGTAGAAAAGCAACAACAGGCACCAGCTGAAAAAGCGGCGCATATTAAAGAAGAAATAGTAGATATTGAATCTAACGATGACACAGTATCTACTGACGAAGAACAAGAGCAAACACGTACGCGTTCGCGCCGCTCTCCTCGTCACCTTCGTGCATCAGGTCAGCGTCGCCGTCGCCCTGAAGGTGAAAACTCTGAAAACAAATCAGACGAAGCGCCTGCATTTGTGCCAGTAGCAGATCAAGCTGCAGCCGAATATGAAGCCGAACTTAAAGCTAAAGCGCAAGAAACAGCTGTTGATGCTTCTGAAAAAGTTGAACAAGCAATAGCCGTAGAAGACTTAGCGAAAGTGGAAACTCCAGTAGTGACTGAAGAACCAGCTAAAGTTGAAACGCCAGTAGTGACTGAAGAGCCAGCTAAAGTTGAAGCATCTGTAGTAACTGAACAGCCAGCTAAAGTTGAAACACCAGTAACAACTGAACAGCCAGCTAAAGTTGAAGCACCTGTAGTAACTGAACAGCCAGCTAAAGTTGAAACGCCAGTGGTAACTGAACAGCCAGCTAAAGTTGAAACGCCAGTGGTAACTGAGCAGCCAGCTAAAGTTGAAACGCCAGTAGTAGCTGAAGAGCCAGCGAAAGTTGAAACTCCAGTAGTGACTGAAGAGCCAGCTAAAGTTGAAACGCCAGTAGTAACTGAGCAGCCTACTAAAGCTGAGAAATCAGCACCGCATGTTAAAACAGTAGTAACTCAAGGGTCAGCAAGTGCGCCAATGGCACAGCCAACTCCAGTGACTGATAGCGAAGTAAAACATGTATCTGTTGCTATGGCTCATGACAAACGTGAACTAGTGCCTGATAGTGGGTTACGTGCAGGTTCCATCAAACCTGCTGGTCGTGCAAGCGCTGCAATGACTAAAACAATGAGTGTTGATTAGTAATTAGTACTCATTAAAAAGCCCCGCTATTTAATAAATAGCGGGGCTTTTTTGTTTAAATACCTAAAAGTTTCACTTACCAAAACATTAAACACATAAAAGCGATGCTTTTCGCGCAAGCAAGCTTTACGCCTACAGCCACAATTTAACACCCTGCATAATCCCAACTTATAAACACACACTTGTAGACGCGCAACTTGTTGGCGTGACGGGCAACGCCCGTAATCACTAATAATACCAACCAGCATAAAATGATAAACCATAAGAAGTACAGCGTATAAAAAACGCGATATAAATATCGCGTTCTTAAATCAACTTTCTGTTAAATCAAAAAATTATTCGCTTTCATTCTCCATAAAACGTTGTAGCTGATCTTTTAAGTTTGGTGGAATACCTTTAATCACTAACGTATCTGTTGCTTCATTATACGTTACGCGTTCACCTAAATGCTTACGCTCAAAACTGACACTTACTCCCCCACCAAGCCCTGAAAACTTTACCATACTGGTTACGGTTTTTTTATCTACAGGGAAGGTTTCTTCCAAGTCATAGCTTTGCTCTTTGCAAAAACTATCAAACGGGCTGTCATCGCCTTTTGTAAGCGTTGCAGAAAGCTCACTTACGCTGGCATCTTCGCCTGTAGTTACGCAATCGTTACAGTAATCAAATACTTGTTTACGTAAATCGTCTTTTTCTGATTTATCAAATTGTTGCTCAGATAAATAATCTTCGACTGCGCTAAGCATTACTTGGCTTTGCTGTTTTGAATCAATCCCCTCTTCACAGCCTAAAAAGTCTAAGAAAAAGTCAGCAACTTTACGACCCGCACGCCCTTTAATAAACGAAATATAACGATTATCTTCTGCCTGTGTATCCCACGCTGTTAAATCGATACGCGCTGCAAGTTGCATACGAGATATATCTAAATGACGAGAAGCCGCTAAATCGAGCTCTGAGGTCATTGAGTAGTGCTCTTTAATATTAATCATCGCAATTAACATGTAATCGGTAGCAACATACTGATAATGACAAAATACTAAATAACCTGTTTCGCTAAATGCATACTTATCAAGTTCTTCTTTTAAAACTGTTGAGGCTTGCTCTGTCATATGCCAAAAGCCAAGCTCGTCATTGCGATAACTTTGCATTGCTGACGCAACAACACTGTTTTTATCGCCACTAAACGCACAGTAGCCTTTACCAGGCTTGCCGTTGTATGCATGATGCAATTGTTCGATAAATACGGCCACTTTGTCGTTAATGATCATTTCATCATTTCGAAGGTGAATTTGCGTATCATCGTCTTTTTTGTCTACATAATGAACGACTAATTTTTTAACGTCTGTTGTCATCTTTGTTTTTCACGCCTCTAGTGTTAAAATACGGGAATATAACTATTTTATTGAACCAACTGATGCCAATCTTATCAAAATACTCTAATGAAGAAGTAGAACAAATCGTCGATCAGCTTATTGATGTGCTAACTAAGCACAATGCGCCGGTTGATTTAAGTCTAATGTGTTTAGGAAATTCTATCACGCATATCCTAAAAGAGCATGTACCAACAGGGAAAAGACAAGCCGTCACTGAGAACTTTGCAAAAGCTCTTTCACAGTCGGTTAAATAGACTCTATGAATTTATCGCAGCACAATCAGTTTTCATCAAAAGCGAGTCAGTTGTTAAGCTGGGGGCATTGGTTTACCTTTGCCAATATCGGTTTAGCGCTCTTAATTAGTTTAAGCTATTTATTTGCAGACTCGCCGCCAACAAGCTTTATGGGCATCACTTATATGCTAGTGACATGGCTAAGCCACACTAGTTTTATTGCCTTTATAGCGTTTGTGCTGACGGTATTCCCGCTTAGTTTAGTTTTCCCCTACCCCAGACATATTCGTGGTATGGCTGCTGTCATTGCTACGTGCGGAGCTTCGTTACTAACGCTTGATGCTTATGTCTATTTTAATTTAGGGTATCATTTAAGCACATCGGCCTTACCAGAAATTTTATCGCTGTTATGGCATCGCTTAACCAGCTCTCCGGCGTTAACAACAATACTTGCAAGCGCTGTTGTTCTGCTCATCTTAGGATTTCAATTAATTGTCAGTAACTTTACGTGGCAACGGTTGGAACAACTAAAACAATTGAAATTTGCTCGATATGCAATTTCATTTTTAATTATGTGTTTTGCACTTAGCCACAGTATTCATATTTGGGCCGATGCTAATTTAAAATTTGATATTACTAAGCAAGATAACGTCCTACCACTTTCGTATCCTACGACAGCTAAAAGCTTATTGGCTAAAAACGATTTGCTTGATCTAGAGAGCTACAACCAAGCGCATAACGTTAAAATTAATAACCAAAATATCAATTACCAAATACCGACACCTTTGGCAAAGTGTGACGATTATGTACAAAAAAATGTTGATATATTTGTTTTTGAAACAGATAAACAACTTGCAAATTTTATTGCAAATAAAACAGTGTATAAAACAAAGCAATTTTTGCAGCCAACAGAGCATGACGATATGCTATTTAGCTTAGTATATGGTTTGCCCGCTTTTTATAAAATGGCAATTTTAAAGGATAAAACGCTACCCGCTTGGCAAAGTCAGCGTCGTAGCATAGAAATAAAAGGGATAGACGAGCTAAGCTTTATTAACGATCAAGCCCACACTAATAGCATTATTAGAGTTATTAAGGGGTCTGACACGTTGATCTCTCGTGATGAAACTAGCCAGTTTTTCGCCTTCAGCTTAGCAAGTGATAGCCAAGAAGTTGTGACGACATCTGTTTTATATAGCTCTGATAAGCGAATTTCAAAAGTAGATGGACTAATTCAGCCAAGCGATTTAATGGCAACAAGTGTGGGTCAGTATCTAAATTGCAAAGCTATTGCAAAGCAAACTATGCTGGGTGTTAATTTATACAAGAAAAAAGACGACACGGGCGTAAATTACTCCCAAGGCGTGGTGATAGCTTATAAGAAAGATAGAATTACACTTATAGATTCAGATGGAAACTTTAAAAATATCTCTGCCGCTGAGGGATTTTCTATAGAGCAAGGGCTAGATATTCCATTTTTAGTTCAAAGCATTAAAAAATTAAAAACATTTACGCAGTAATTGCCGCGAATAACCTAGCTTGCTAAACCGCCGTGCTAGGTTATAGTTTTACTTTCACGTGCACTATTAGCAAAGTAAAACAAATCCAAGGAGGGCAGTTATGTGTAAACTTTCTCGTTACTTTTTATATGCATTTTGCTTCTCAATTAGCTTATGCAGTAACGCAACAAACTACTACAAATGTGTCACAGCAAAAGGGACTATATTTTCTCAATTCCCTTGTGATGATCAAGCAACCACGTACAAAGTAAATACCACGAACGTACTTCAAACAGCTCCTAAAACAGATTACAACAAACAGTTAAACGATATTGAGCGTGAAAGAATACTAAGCATGTTACAAGCTCAGCTTCGAAGCAATAACCATAAATTAGCTATACTCGACCGCGAAAAACAGCGCGACGAATATAAACAACAGCAACGGCTCAGTCATATTCTAAGTGATGATGACAAAAAGCGTATTGCTAAAGATATTACTAAACAGATCAAGTTAATAAATAAAACACATAAAAAAGAAGCCTCTGTTATTTCTAAAAAAATTAAAAAGATCGAAAAAGAAATAACCCTATACCAGCAAGCAAAATAAAACTCGCATAAAAGCGTAAGGCGTAATATAGCTTGGTTTTAAATCAAAAATAACATACCCTTAACACTATAGAGTATAAACTCTAACATGTATTAAGGAGTGCTTATGCAGCCACGTAATATTGCTGAATTAATTTTAACCGGCTTTAAAAAGCACTATAAACTATTTCAAAAAATCACCGCTAAAGCCCCGCTCGCTTTCGCTAATAAAAACTGGCAAGCAATTAATGATATTAGCCGCCTGCGGATTAGTTATTATGATGATCGTGTTAACGAAACCACCCAATCTTTAAAAAAAGCACATCCTACAGATACCCTCGACGAAGTTTTTTGGCTTGAAGTAAAAAAAGTATATCAACACTTTTTATGCTTTCACCCTCAAGCCGAGCTTGCTGAAACATTTTATAATTCAGTATTTTGTCGTTTGTATCACAGGCGCTACTTTCACAACGATTTTATATTTGTACAGGCGACATTAAAAGATGCGCCATCGGTACCGGTAGAGTCTGAGTACCGGAGTTATTTCCCGGTAGTTGATGGCTTAAAACCAACAATTAAGCGCATTATTAACCATTTTGATTTTAAAGCCCCGTTTGTCGATTTAGAACGAGATATTCGCCTGCTTGTTAAGGCATTTTATAAACAAGCGCCCGACACACACCATCAGCCTTGGCAAATGCGTTTTGATATACTCCATACTGCATTTTATCGTAACAAAGCGGCATATATCGTTGGCCGAGTAGTTTCTCAAAGCGGTGTGCAGCCATTTATTATTGCAGTCCTTCACCATGAAGATAAAGGTCTATATTTAGACGCCCTACTCACTAAATCATCACAAATGCGTGTTATTTTTGGCTTTGCGCGTGCTTATTTTATGGTAGAAACGCATGCCCCTTCGGCGCTAGTTCGGTTTTTAAATCAATTAATGCCCAATAAAACTATTGCTGAGCTTTACAATGCTATTGGTTTTCATAAACAAGGTAAAACAGAGTTTTATCGTGAGTTTTTAAATCACTTAACGCACTCGAATGACGAGTTTACCATAGCACCTGGCACCCCAGGTATGGTGATGATGGTATTTACACTGCCCTCATTTGGTTACGTATTTAAAGTAATAAAAGATAAATTTGGTGAAAGTAAGCCATTTGGCCGCGACACTGTTTTAAAACGCTACCAACTAGTAAAAAGCCATGACCGTGTAGGCCGTATGGCCGATACCATAGAGTATTCCAATGTTGTATTTCCTTTGTCGCGTTTTGATAGTAACTTGCTTGAGCAGTTACATAAAACAATTGGCTCATCTATGGTTATTGAAGGAGACTGGTTGATAATAAAACACCTTTACATTGAACGGCGTATGACACCTCTGAACCTGTTTTTAGAAAATGCAGATGACGAAAGCGCAGCAGATGCCATTGAAGAATACGGCCAAGCACTCAAAGAAATGATTGCCGTTAATATATTTCCAGGTGATATGCTCTTAAAAAACTTTGGGGTAAGTAAACACAAGCGCATTATTTTCTATGATTACGACGAAGTACAATATTTAACAGACATGAACTTTAGAGAACTACCGAAACCAAAAAGTTACGACGACTATTTAACCGACGAACAGAGCTACTCGGTCGCACCCCAAGATGTTTTTCCTGAGCAGTTATGTACCTTTGTTACACCTAACCCGACTTACAAACAGTTTTTGATAAGCACGCACCCTGAATTGCTTGATGTTAGTTTTTGGAAGCAAGCACAGCAGAATGTAAAGGATGGGCAAGTGAGCCACATTTATCCATATCCGACAGCACAGCGTTTTATCCACCACTGGTAAACGCAAGGACAGATACATGAATATAAGTAAAATAGATTTAAATTTACTCGTTTACCTCGACACACTACTGCGAGAATGTAACGTAACACGCGCTGCAAACCAATTAAGTATCACACAACCGGCGATGAGTAACGGCCTGAAACGATTGCGTAACCTATTCAACGATCCGATTTTAGTGCGTACCAGCGATGGTATGGTCCCTACAGAGCGCGCATTAGAGCTGCAACCTGTGATACGCGGCATCTTAATGACGCTTGAAGAGACTCTCGCCCCTAATAGAGAGTTTGAAGCAAGCCAGAGTAAGCGTGTATTTAGAATAATGGCCAGCGATTACGCTGCCAGCACCCTTGCCCCTAAGCTGCTAAGTAAATTGCACGAAGAAGCGCCTGATACAACCTTAGACATACTCACGCCAAGTGATGTTACCTTTCATGACGTTGAAAATGGTAAAGTAGATATGGCAATCAACCGCTTTGAAAATCTACCGCAATCGTTTCATCACAAACGTATTTGGAAAGATAGCTTTTGCTGCTTAGTAAAAGCCGATAATCCAATAATTGAAAACTTCAGTCTTGATAGCTATTTAAAAGCACGTCATATATGGGTGAGTAAAACTGGTTTTGGCGTCGGTGTGGGTATGGATCCAAAAGACGTACAAAAATTAGGTTGGGTTGACGAAGCACTCGCACACTTTGGTAAGCACCGTAATATTGCTACGTTTACACGTAATTACCATGTAGCAATTCATTTAGCCAAAGAGAAAAACCTGATTGCGACTCTACCATCTAAAGCCGCAAATATTTACCTAGACGATGCTGGTCTTAAAATTTTAGAACCTCCTTTTCCTATTCCGCCCTTTGAGCTTGACATGATCTGGAGCCCACTTTTACACAGAGATGCCAGCCATATTTGGCTACGTCAAAAAGTAGCCGAGGTGGCAGAAGAGCTAAAATAACTTTATTACACGATCCCTTGTAAAAATTGCTAGGCTAATTTAAAAAACAATTAGCCTTTTTACTAAAAAATAAAAATAAACATTTAAAATCATTGAGTTAAAAAAAACAAAATTTATGGAACGGCCTTTGCTCCAATTAAATAGAAGTTTACATTCATTTAATTAAAGAGGTCATTATGAACACCCATCAAGGAACAGAAGTAAATCATATTACAGACATCATCCAAGTAATGAACAGTGGCATCGACTTTTATGCAAAGGCTCAAGAAAAAATTGAAGACCCGGCAATTGGTGCACTTTTTCAGCGTATGATTGACGCACGAAAAGTAAGCGTTGAACGCCTGCAACCTTATGCTATTAACGAAAAAGGTGAGCGTGAGGATGGTTCTTCATTTGCTATTGAAGCACGCCGTGCTTATACCGCATTACTTACTACATTTAGCTCAAACAACGACAGCACATATGTAAAAGAGCTTGAGGAGGTTGAAGATAAAACACTTGCAGAAATTAAATCTGCAATGGATAAGCCACAACCTGCTGATTGCGAAGCAGCACTAGCTAAAACCTTGTTAACAATGCAAAGCTGTCATGCAGAAATGAGCCGCATGCAAAAAAATTAGTCATTGCTAAAATATAATTAAACCTAGGGCGTGTTGACCTTTCGTGATTAATTTTGCAGCAGACTGTTTGGTATTTAGGCAAGGCAGCGCCTATGTAGTGTGGTTATTCCCCATAAATAGGCGATAACGCAGCATAAATGCCAAACATGCGCTGCCCTTTGGGTTCTTTCTAGGGACGATTAACTCTTTGTTGCTCGGTTTTTACTTAGCCCACTAGGTTACAAACCTCGCGCCGCGATTTAATCGCCCCTAGATTGAACAAATTTCAATCCACAAAGATCAACACGCCCTA